>CAKZTD010000465.1 GCA_937921595.1 uncultured Saprospiraceae bacterium | reverse complement strand
TTTTTAACATTCAAAGTAGAAGTGGAGAGCATGAGTTGTCCATCCTGCGCTCTTTGATTTCCAGCATAAAGGCATTGTCCATTTATGTCTAGCACTTTTATGAAAAAATCGTCACTTTCTAAATCCTTGCTAAAAACCCTTACTTGGTTTTGAACAGGATTAGGATATATGATTGGAATATCTTCCTGGCCATTAAAAAAGACATTCACTAAATTAGAAAAGGTCATAAACTGATCCTGACTGACTTCTTGAATTCTATAATAATTATTTCCTTTTTGCGGATCATCATCAACTGAGATATAGTTTTGAGTAGTCGTACTATTTTGAGCAGCCTCAACTCTAGCTATTTTTTTGAATACCGTTCCATCATATGATTTTTCTACTATAAAATAATTAGAATTTTCTTCTGAAACAGTTTGCCATTCTAAAAATACTTTTGATTGATCATTACTTTTATAAGCTCTGAAATTTGTCATTTCAACAGCAAGTGGTGCCGCATTTTCATCTACCTTAGTTGATCCAAAGCCAAATGTTTTTATACCAAGAGGTGGAGGACAACCAATAGAGATTGCTCCTGCAAGCGCTCCAATATTTCCAGTAGCATTTGTTCTTCCAAGACTTGTCCAACCCGTAGAAATATCATAGTAAACGACTACAAGGCTAGCGGTATCAGTAATCCCGAAATCATCTGCATTATCCCAATGAAGGGTAATCTCTCCGAGAGCAAGACCATCTGTTCTTTCTAGTTCCCAATGAAATTCTTGATTAATATTTTTAAGCAAACCATTTTTTACACCAAGAGGTGGAGGACAACCAATAGGTTTAATGGTATATTCCACACTAGGGTCAGTAATGGCTTCAATCTCAAGTGGAGCATAGATTCCATTGTCTCCAACTGGGAACAAAAATGTAGAACCGGCATGAGTTCCTCTCTTAATCATCGGACCATCGACATAACTTGTTTTACTTGGGTTTGTTATATTTACGCCATTTTCTATAATAAGTATCGAATCTGGGCTGCTTGTTAATATCCCATCTGTTAAAGTTAAATCACGGTCTATTTTGACATTTCCGCCTAGTATAAAGCCATTTGGATTATTGAAAACTACATTTGTGAATTCTAAAGAATCACCTGTAATTATCTCATCGTATTTACTTATTGGAATAACTTGCTGACCTGTACCATTAAAATTCAGTTGAGAAGAATTGGTCATTGATAGCGACCCAAATTTATTGGGGCGTTCTAAATTACCACCTATATTTAATACTCCGAATGAGCCAAGGTTTAAAGCCAAAGATGCTGTAGTTGTCGCATCCATATTAATGTTTTTATTAACATCAATGATCGTAAGGCCTGTAGTTGAATTTAATTCCAAATTCCTACTAGCTCCTGCAGTTAAATTCAAATCTTCTGCAATAGAAATATCTCCTCCAAGGCTAGCTGTAATAGTTAAATCTTCAACTCCTCCTAAATTTTTCGCAGTTAAGGTTTTCCCTATTGTTAGATCTGCTGCTCCCGATATAGTCAGTCCCAAAGCATTACCAGTATTTAAAATAAGATTAAGACTATCTAGAAACATAATCTTTGAACTTCCAGCGAAAGTAATTAAAAAATAATCTCCTCCATCTTGTTGGAAAACTGATTTTTGGCTTACGGTGATTTCTGCATTATTATAAGTCTGTATGTCAAGACCTGATTCACCATTTGAGTTTCTATAGTAAAAATCAAATGCACCATTGATAAATATTTTTGAATCATCAGAAGCTATGAAAGCCATATTTGCACTCTGATTGTTGTCGCTTGTTCGCTCCATCAGAAAGTCTCCTGTGATGTTGAGAATAGTATTTCCATTTACCAGTAGTTTAATATCCTGGTTCACATTTTCAGCAATCATATGAAGATCACCAAAAATATTTACAGTATAACTGCCTAACATTTCCAATTGCGAAAGAGCAGTACCATTATTGGTGATGGTTAAATTATTAACATTAGCGTTTGCTGACTGGATAAGAACAGTATGTCCATCAATAACGACATCGTCTCCAGGACCAGGAACGTTTAAACCTTGATCCCATGTTGCAGAATTATTCCAATCACCTCCACTTTGAGAGGTAAATAAAGTAGCAAAACTTATTGCTGGAAATAGTAATATTAGTAAAAATGTAGAGAGCGAACCGATTTGCGTAGTCATGAGCAGACTTTTAATTACTGTTTTTTAAGGAAAATACCGTGGGGGGGTATTCATTAAGTAATACAAAATAACTCCAAATATCTTGCCAAGGGAAGTGTAAAAATTAGAACTAGGTCTTAGAAAGAATATTATTAATCATTGACTTTTACAAACTCCTGTGAATATTGAATTCCATTATGGCGATAATTAATAAAATAAATCCCAGCTTCTCTAATATTCATTGCAGAGGTTGATAGTGAAAATTGACCATCTTGAGACCTATGGTTTTTTGCATAAACACAGGTTCCATTAAGGTCATATACCTTTATTAAAACTTCGTCATCATGATTTAAAACTTTACTATATAAATTTAAATGCTGTTTTACAGGATTTGGGTATACGACTGGTTTGATGTCTTGTTCGTAAATAAAAACATTTAGTAGTCTAGAAAAATCCATCATACCATCGAAATCAACTTGTTGAATTCTGTAGTAATTATTTCCTTCTCTGGGATTGATATCAACACTCGAATAGAATCGGGTAGAAGCACTGTTTCCTGCAGCTTGAACTCTATCCATCGCTGAGAAAGAAATACCATCGTATGATTTTTCAATTACAAAGTAATCGCTATTACTTTCTGAAGCTGTTTCCCATTCTAAAAAAACTTTTGAATTTGTATTGTTTTTATAGGCTTTGAATTTTGTCAAATCAACAGGAAGCAAAGCATTCTTGGTTTCATCTGTAGAGCCAAAGCCAACTATTTTTACCCCAAGAGGAGGAGGACAACCAATCGCGTTTGAGATTGAGCCACTAATCCCGGGACCTGTTCCTCCAGTCGCATTTGATTCTCCCATACTATACCAGCCACTTATGGGATCGTAATAACTAAGGACCAAGGAAGTTACATCGTCAATTCCTGTTGCGTCTGCATCATCCCAATGTAATGTAAGATCACCTAAGGAATCACTATCGGTTCTTTCTATTTCCCAATATCCAAAAGTATTGACATGTTTTATTGGATTATTTCTTACACCAAGTGGTGGTGGACAACCGATATACTTTACAGTATATTCTACTTTAGCATCTCTGATTTCTTCAATTCCTAATGCACCGTATTTTCCATTATCTCCAATAGGAAATGTAAAACCACCAGCTCCAGTTCTTCCTCTTTTTATCATTGGACCGTTTACGTAAGCTGAAGAACTACCACCTGTAATAGTAGCACCATCTTCAATAATCAAATAAGCAGTATCTGATGTATTGATAAGGCCATCGGTCAAATTAATGTTTTTTAGAATGGTCAAATCACCTTTCAAGGTCATCCCTTCTGGTGAATTATTATTAAAATGAATATTGGAAAAACCTAAGGAATCAGTACCTGCGTCAAGTATTTTAGTTTCTGGGATATTCTGAGCAGATATACCATCAAAATATAAATTACTAGTATTATCCATACTAATAAAACCATTGCTATTGATTCCACTTCGGATAATATTCCCCGCAATGTATAATTTACTATTGTCTGTTAAATTTAATCCTACAGATCCTGCATCATTGGCTCTTAGATTTAAATTTCCATTAAGATCTAGGGTCGAATTAACCGAGTTTATATTAAAAATTACCTTTTGATTAACTGAAAAAGAATTCATAGTAAAATCACTATCAAATGTTGCCAATCCACTATTTAAATTGAAAAGTAAATTATCTCCTCCTGAGTTAATTAAAGCAAAGGCCCCATCTATATCAAGGCTCAATGAGTTCATATCGATATTAAAAATTTTACCTCCTGACTTATTGATTGTCAGCGAGTTTTGAAAATTTAGATTGCTATTTCCTGCGAGGTCGATATTGAAATTTTCTCCATCTTCCATATTTATCACAGCAGGACCTACAACGGTTAATTGAGAATTTGAAGAAAAAATAATCTCATCTCCAGATTCTCCATTTGCATTTTTATAGGAATACTCGAATGATTGATTCGCTGTGAAACTACCGTTTCCTCCCATCACTAATTGTAGAAGCCCAGCGTGATTATTTGTATTTACTCTATTAAATACAACGTCTCCATTTACTGTGATTTCTCCCCATCCCAATATCTCAAAAATTACATTCTGATTCATGTTTTCAGATGTGACATCTAAGTTTTCAGATACAGTAAGATTACCACCAGTCCTAATTTCTAAATAAGAAACTCCCAGACCGCTAAGATTGGTAACTAATATATTTTTTGCTGAAACAGTAGAAGAGACAGTTACATAAAAACCATCAATAATTACATCATCAGTAGCTCCAGGAGTGAGAGTAGTTTCACCCCAGGTTGCCGGTTCAGACCATCCACCATCGGCTTGAGCCGTAAAGGTCGCAGAGAACCCTAAGATTGGTAAAGAGAATAAGAATAAAATGATTAAAGAAGTTGTTGCAAATGTTTGCATCCCTAAAAATGTTTTAGTTGGTTTTCTAAGCTACATGTTAGGGGGGAATTGATATATGGGAATCGACTTAACCTACTTTGCAATATTGAAGCCAAATTGAGAAGGGGAGGGAGGTTTAAAAAAAAATAATGGATAGGTTTGGGGTAAGAACAAAAAAAATGAAAACAAATTTCATTCTCAGAAACTTGTTTTCATTTTTTATAAGATTAACGATTTTATTGATTCTACTTATTGAGCAGCTTTTATTATTTCCAAAGAATACGCAGCTCCATTATGGATGTATGAAAGAAAATAAATACCAGGTCTATTAATATTAAGATTGCTAGTATTTAAAATAAGCTGACCATCCTGAACACGTCTTTTGTTTCTATAAATAGACTTACCTAAGGAATCAAAAATTAGGATACTGATTTCCTCATTATTTTTAAAATCTTTGCTAAATATTTTTAATTGACCCTGGATTGGATTCGGATAGACGAGTGGAATGTTATTCGACTCAATGGAAATAAAAACGTTAATTAATCGAGAGAAGGTCATCATTCCATCCTGATCAACTTGCATGATTCTATAATAATTGTTACCCTTGTTTGGATTATTATCTATTGAACTATAAGACATTATTTCCATACTATTACCGGCTGCAATAACTTGATCTATTTTTTCATAATTTACTCCATCATTAGATTTTTGAACAATGAAGTAATCACTGTTTTCTTCTGAAGCCGTTTCCCATTCGAGTGTAACGGCAGTAAGGCTTTCATTTTTAAAAGCATCGAAGCCAATCAATTCAACGGGTAGTGCATTTTCTTTTTCATTTTCTGAACCAAAACCAATCATTTTTACGCCAAGTGGTGGTGGGCATCCGATAGCATTCGAGATATAGCCACTTTGTGTACCAACATTGCCAGTTTCATTACTACTACCAAGGCTTTTCCATCCTGCTGCTAATGTGTAATAGGCAAGCACTAGTGAAGCCGTATCTGTAATTCCAACTTCATTGGCATTGTCCCAGTGTAAGGTAATGTTTCCCAATAGAAGCGACGGATCGCTTCTTTCAATCGTCCATGCACCTAATGAACTCACGTTAGTTAGAGGAGCATTAATGAGACCAAGTGGTGGTGGACAGCCAATATATTTTGCGGTATACTCGTCTGAACTATTGGTGATTTCTTCAATTTCTATTGGTGCGTATACGCCATTATCTCCAACTGGAAAAATAAAACTGGAGCCATTAGTAGACCCTTTTTTTGTAAGAGGACCGTCAATATATGAATTTCGACTTCCTCCGGATATGAGGACATTATTGTCAAGAATTAATGGTGCAGAATCTGTCGTTTTGATTATTCCATTATCAAGGGTCAAACTATTGGTAATTGTTAAGGGATATTCAAGAACAATAGAATCGGCTGTGTTTTCAAAATAGACATTAGAAAATAGGTAATTATCAGTTCCATTTCCAGGAATGTCATCACCAGGAATATTTTGAGGTGAACTCCCATTAAAGTGAATTTCAGAAGTATTTTCCATTCGAATTACTCCATAATCGTTAATTGGTGATGGGAAAATATTACCTGCTAGATAGAGTTTACTTTTATAATTTACAGACAGCTTAGCATCCTCTTCACTTGATGCTACAAAATTAATATGGCGGTTTAGTCTTAATTCTGTATTCAATCCATTTACTACTACAATAGCTGTTTTATCAGAATTACCAGAGGTAATATTTAGATCATTTTTAATATTCATCACAGAAGATGAATCAACCAATAGTTTAACCGTCGGAATATCTGATGAAAAAGTATTATTAGTTATGTTGAAATTTCCAGCTACTGTTACTTCAGCACCGGTAGTCGCATAAAATAGAAAATCATTTCCTCCTGTCACCGAAATGTTTACATCACCTGCAATATTTGTCTTTGTTGTTTTTTCTGCAAAGAAAGTCAAATCTTCTCCACCTGACATATTGAGATTCAGATTTCCATTTACTTTCAACTCCGCCATGTCTTTTACTTCGACTTCTTTATGAGTATCTGAACTATTACCATCTAAATAATTAACGATTAGATCACCATTAATAGTTAATCTACTATTATCTGAGACTTTTAGATGGGTATGTGGACCTCCGCTGTTATTTCTTACAACTGTTAAATTATTCCCGATATATACTGAATCTGTCGATTCAATATCAAAATGAATAGCTTGATTAGGGTCTGTTCCTGAAATAGTCATGTCATTTGTAACAGTCAATACATCACCATTATTCTTGAGCATAAGTCTTGTGTAGTCTCCACTGGTATTTGATAGATGAATTTGATGAACTGTAGCATCCATATCTAATTCAATATCAAATCCATCAATTATGACTGTTCCTCCGGGAACAGGTACTCCGTTATCCCAATTAGCAGCAGAAGACCACATGCCGTCACTTTTAGCTACCGTAGTTTGTGCAGATAAATCAGTTAATGGAAAAAATAGGAAGAGAGTTAATAAAGTGATTGCGTTATACTTTAAAAGCATTCCTTGATTTTGTTAAAGTTAGTAGGGGCAATAGAGGTACATCAAATAATTAGCCATAAAATCTGTTGAGCCCCGAAATACTCAAAATAAGTTTCCTTAAGGGGAGTAAAGGGCATTGATGAGGTGATAGAAAGGATTTGCTTATGGTCTTTAAAAGAAAAAATATGGAGCTTTGATGTTGGTCATGAATCAATCCTGAATTTTAGGGCAATGAATTGTTAGAAGCTAGCGTAAATTATGGCTTTGATCATTTACCTTTAGAGTAGAAAGAAGCCTGTATTCATAAAAGAATACTACTTCGACTCGAGTATTAGAAAAAAATAATTTTAGCTTTGTTAGAATTTTTGTTAAAAAAGAGAAGGAAGAGTCTGAACAAGATGATGAATTACTTATTTTTGCTTTAGAAAATTAAATACTTAAAAATGAAAGATACAGATAAACTAATTGAAGCTTTTGGAGAACTGGCTTATGTGATTGCTATGGCTGATGGTGAAGTTCAGCAAGAAGAAATAAAAGCGATAGAAAAGAAACTCGCTGGTCATAAATGGGGGGCAGATATTCAATGGTCTTTTGATTATGAAATGAAAAAGCAAAGAGATCCAGAGGAGTTATATAAGAAAGTAATTATTTATTGTGAAATGCATGGGCCAGATCCTGAGTATAATTTTTTGATGGAATTATTGGAAGAAATCGCTAAAGCTTCTAATGGCATAGATCCAGATGAGGAAGGGGTAATGAGTGATTTTGTACAAGAGTTGACGGATAAATTTCGAAATGATATTGAAAGAATCAATCAGCAAAAATAAGTTAGAAAATTGGAATTATATGGTCATTCTAGACTTGCTGAGAATTGTCATTCTAAGCTTGCCGAAGATTGAATATTCCAAAGTAAAATAGACCATTCCTCACCCTTGTTGGTGATATAAATTTTTATAGAAATAAACCCAACTTTCTGATGTGCTCGAATTGATCTTTGATTCCGAGTAGCGACTTCTGTGATGATGTATTTATAATGAGTAGCCATTTGTTTTTTTAATTCTTGATAAAGTCCTTGAAAAATTCCTTGACCTCTATATCCTTTTTTTATACAGACCTGGCCCATGATAAAATAGTCTGTGGACTGTAAATGCTCTCCTTCATATTGAATGGTATTGATCATTTTGAACATAGGAATAAGCAAGGGGATTTTTTGTTCCATCTCTCTAAGCATCACAAGTGCATAGCCGATTACTTTTTCTTTATCTTTTGCAATAGCATGTTGAAATGGTTGATTCATCTCCGCCAATAATTCATAATCATGATGGACCGTGACAAATCCTTCTTTTGAAACTTCATCAGAAGAAATACTGATCTCCAGATTTTCTTGTTGTAATTCAAGAATCTGCTGCAGATCGGTTTTCGATTTTGATGTAGTGTACGTTATTTTCATTTTTCAATAAACTACTGTTCTCTTTTAAATTCCAATTTAGAAATGAGCGAATGAGCGATTTCATAATTGAATGAATACCCTCCTAAATCTGAAAAAAATAAGTTTAGAGCTTAGTTCTCCATCTAATACTCACTTATCGGCTCAATTACTCATTCTTACAGAAAACATTGAGTAAAACACTAAAAGTCAAAATTTTACCAGAAAAGTAGATAGTACTTTAAATCTTAGAATCCAAATTCTTCTCATTCAAATCCATCCCCTCGTAAAACCCAAGATCTTTATTTTTTAAAAACTTTGTCCAAAAAGCAATTTGCCCAGTGTGATAGGAGAGGTGTTCTACAACATGGATAATAATACCTGTACCTGAAAATTCAAACCCTTGGACAGATCGAATTTTTAATAAAGACGTTTCATCACATTGTTCAATAACTTTTACTGCATCTTTGATCACCTGATCTATTTTTTCAAATAACTCTTTTTTAGAAAAACCGCCTTCAGTAGAAAACTCTAGATCTCTAAGTCTATAATCGGGAGTATTCGCTAGCGATGAAAGAATATATTGAGTGATATTGCCACAGAGATGGAGGATTAGATTACCAACACTATTAGATGATCCATTAGGTTTTTTCCAAACCTCAGCTTCGTTTAATTGGTTAAGACATTTTTCAATCCTTGGTGGATTTTCTTCTAGCCTGAAAATGGAATGTGTTATAAATTCCTGTGAAAGATTATTTTTCATCTTATAAAGATATCAAGTTTCTTAAACAAAAAAAAGAGGCATCCAAGTGGACGCCTCTAGTAGCCTATTTGGCTCTTTGAAATGAGTTTATCTTATAAATTCTTAAGCTCGTTTTTAAAACCTTGAATTAACTATAAATCGTTTAGAAATTCGCTGACCATTTTTTAATTTGAATTGTACAAAGTACATTCCTTCTTTCCATTGACTTACATTGAATTTATAAATTGATTCTCCTTCTTTACCATCCATGTAGAAAATACTTTGAGTTGCAAGATTATAGATTTCAATATTTTCTAAGTCCATTTCTTCTTCCAAAATAATCGTTACTTCATTATGAGCAGGACTTGGGAATATTTCAATTTCAGATAAATTTCTGATGTAACCTTGTGGCTGATTTCCATTGATATTGTTTGGAATATTAACCGTATAATCTTCCACTTCACCAAAACCAAATTCATCACAAGGACCAGCGTAAGCGTCTCGACTCATAGAAACTCGCATTCTTGTTTGACCAGAAGCAGCATTTGCAGGAACGGTAATTAAACCATTAATGAATGCGCTTTCTGTTCCATTAGGTGGAGCAGAAAGTATGCCTTGGAAAGCGGTTTCTGAAGGCTCTTCAAATACTCCGTTTCCATTATAATCAATCCAAACACTCCAGTATTCGTCATAAGTTGTCCAACTGAATGAAGCTGTCAAAATGAGATCATAAGTCATACCCGTACTCAAGTTAGTACTCATGTTTGTGAAATCAGAATAAGTTGTTTTCGAAGAAGGATTATTGAGCGTGTTAATTTGAACATTTGAAATGTAATCATGCCAAGGGAATCCTGAACTAGACTCACAATATTCACCTCCAGTCGGTTCTCCTAGTACTTGAATATTGAATGTACAAGAAGTTGAATTAGAACAATTATCAGTTGCGGCATAAGCAATTTGATAATTACCAACTGCAAAGAAAGAACCATTTGGAGCTCCTCCTGTTTGGCTAACATTTAAGCCTCCTGTTGGACAAGAAGTAGAACTAGATGGTTGTGACCAACTAACTGTTGCACCGTTTAATCCTGGTTCAGAAGTAATCACAATATCAGCCGGGCAATCCAAGGAAATCGATCCATTGTTTGCTTCATTTACGGTTACATTAAAAGAACAAGTTTCGCTATTTCCACAGAGATCAGAAATGGTATAAACAATAGTTGTTGTTGTACCTGCATTAAATGAACTCCCACTTGATGGGCCAGAAGTTTGATTAATAAAAACGGCATTGCCAGGGCAATCGGTAGATGCAGTCGGAGCGTTCCAGTTTACTGAAACACTACTCTGTCCAGGAGCAGCAGTCTCTACAATATTCGATGGGCAATTATTGACCGTTAAGGTTGTTACAGGTCCACCTTCTCCAATTACTATGGTATAATCTTCTACTTCACCAAATGGGAAACTTCCACAAGGTGATGCATAAGCACCTCTCTGCATAGACACTCTCATTCGGGTTGTACCTGAAGGAGCATTATTAGGAATATTTATTATACTAGTGATTGCTCCTTCTGGAGTACCATTAGAAATTCCACTTAAAATCCCAGAATATACAACTTCTGCAGGTTCTTCGAAAACGCCATTTCCATTATAATCAATCCATACTCTAAAGTACTCATCGAAAGTGGTCCAACTAAATCCTGTTGTTAATCTGAGATCATAATTACTTCCAGCATTTAAAGTTGTTGAAAGATTTGTGAAATCAGAGTATTGGTTTTTTCCTGAAGAATTATCAATGGTATTTAATTCAACTCTTGCAATCCATTCAAGCCAAGGAGCATCGCCCTGTGCATCACAATAATCTCCACCAATCGGAGGAGTGGTTACACTAAAACTTTGATTGATGCTAGGAGCAGGATTCCAGTTGGCATTACCAGCTTGGTTTGCCTGAACCGTTACCGTACCAGGTGCGCCGCTCAGCGTAATTATATTTCCAGAAATAGTTGCTGGACCTGAAATGATATTGAAAGATACATTTAGACCAGATGTAGCTGTTGCATTAATTGAGAATGGCGCGTTTGTAGTCAACTGATCAGAGATAGAAGAGAAGTTGATCGTTTGATTTTGTCCTTGATTACTACCATTCAATGCGCCTGGTGTTGCAGGGATTGCTACCCAGCTTGAAGCCAATGCATTGTCCAGACCAGGATTGATTAATTGTAAGGTTGGACCATCGCCATCTGCTTCAACAGGCCAAGGAGCTTTATCATCATATTCAACAGCATCAATTAAAACACCGTTTGCATTTTTTAAAGTAATCAATTCTCCACCGCCACTTAATCCAAAACCTCTTGGGTCTCTTCCAAAGTCGCCTATGAAATTATTGACTTGTGGATAGATCTCAGAAAATTTTTCACCATTTTCCGCTAAGACGAGGTAGGCACCTGGTGCAAGAATTGTATTTGCAGGCATACCAAAGAAATTACCACCTTCATCTTCAAAATACCATCCTGAAATATTGACAGAAGAGCTATTTGGATTGTAAAGTTCAACCCAATCATCAGAGTTTAAAACATCTGAAGAATTGTAGTTGATTTCATTGATGACGATAGGATCGCTAGCAGAAGAACCAGGGCCAAAGTTTGCGGTAACGCTGGTATTGCTATTGATGTTGATTGATTCAGAAGGATCATTTCCAGATAGAGCTCCAGACCAACTTTGTAAAACAAAACCTCGGTTTGGAAAGGCTGTTACTGGAATGTCAACACCCCTGAAATACTTTCCCGTAAAAGGTGCATTGTTTTCATGAACAGATATCGTACTTAATTCAACTTCACCTTGAGTTGCGCTATTTAAATTGATCGTTACATCCGAGATTCCTGTTACATCATCCAACTCATCTACAAAATGATCTCGAACATTATCTGCTCGACCATTAGCAAAATTTCTTAGGATTTGGATTTTATTATTCCATTCTAAATACCCTGACCATCGGTCAATATGTTGATCGATTTCTGGAGAGTATTCATTTTCAAAAGCATCAATTCTTCCAACTACTCTATCGTCATTATACATGAGGTTTAGTTGATCAGCCATTCTATTTACAAAGCGAGTTCTCCAAGCATCGTTTTCGATCAACCGTCTAAACATTAAAGTAGAGTAATCTGGATTTGGCCAGCCATAACCATTTAAGGTTAATAGTCGGTTGAGTGAATTTGCATCGTTGAATCCAGAGTTCCAACCTTGTCCTTCTACAAATAAGCCAAAGGTAAAATCTAAATCATAAGTCAACCATCGCCATTGAGAGCCTGGCACTTTTTCTCTGAATCGACGGACATTATTTCCTGGCCAATCCGAATTGTCAATATAAATATTGAAAGCTAGATAATCAATGTAATGACTCAAGTCAACTCGGTCATCAACAAATTGAAAATTGCTCTCAGAAACCAATGAATTATCTTCTAAAAATTCTTCTAAAATATCCCACTCAACGATGTCTCCTTCTTTAACTTCGTTATTGTTTTCAATATAATCAATCTCATCATCGTCTAATCCAAAATGTACTCTGATGTAACGTTTGTCTGTACGCTCTCGGATATTTAAAATTCCCCAATATTCTCCATTGATATAAGTTACTCCTGGACGATAAGCCTGACCAAAAATCTCTGGATCCTGAATCGTTAGTCGTGTACCATTTAGATCTGAAACATCCCAAAATAAACTGGTCGCCATAGCATCTCTAAATTGAGTGATGTTATTGTCTTGTCCAGAGTTTCTAATGATCAAACTTCGATATTCATTTCGGTCAGAAAGCGGGAAAACCTGATGGTCTATTGTTGAAGAACCTAAACTTCCTTTAGCTTTTAAAGCCAAAGATTTTTGATCTGCTGAAGCAGACCCCGTACCGTTAATTTCCGTTTCTACGATTTGATTAAAACCAGTTGATCCATCTGGTTCAAACATTTCAGCATTGATGTTTATTTCAATATCTTCTAAAAAGTTTGGATACATCCCCGTCGCAGGATCAAACATCTCTTCTGGATCAGCAGTGTAAGCAACTACTGGGAAAACATGGTCGGTATCAAATAGATAAGTTTCCGTTTTAGTTACACTTGGAATCAATGGAGAAAGAAAAGCTTTAGCTCTCAATGGTGTATTTTCAGTAATCGAAATTGTTGAGGAATACAAATTGGAACTCACTGTTGGTTTGCTTCCATCTGTGGTGTAATAGATGTCCGCATCTGGAGTGTCAGTTGAAAGACTAACTGAAATAGAACCACTATAAAAGCCTCCATTAATGGAAGCTACAGGAGTTGCTACTTGAGGAGCACCTGGAGCGGTATCGTTACTGTCATTTGGTGTTGGTTCTCCAAAGAGATCCCAGTTAGTACCTCCATCTCCAATTCGACCAAAAGATATATCAGCTGCCTGCTGACCAAAAGTATATTGATCGATAATGGTAGAACCATTTGGATTCGTTAAGATGATATCTTCTCCACCGGAGCCAAGTTTTATATTAATATGATTGGCGCCATCAGCAATATCTTTATCTGCCCAAAGAATTAAATATCCTCCTGCGGGAACAGTAGTAAGCGCAGGACTTCCCGAAGGAATTTGCCAGAGAAGTGGACTTGTAATGTCATCAGAAATATAATAATTGGCTAAGTCTACGTCTGTTGACCCAGCATTATAAATTTCTATCCAGTCTTCATTTTGACCGAGTTCATCGGTGATGCTGGATTCGTTAGAAGCCAAAAATTCATTAATAAATAATTGAGCGTTGATACTACTTACACTTAGCATAAAAAATGCTAGCGTAAAAATTTTTTGGTAAAAATTGTATTTCATGGTAATAGTTTTGTAAGATTCAAATTTTTCATATTTAGAATATATCTCGTTTTTTTATAAGCAACTATGCCCTTTTTATAAGAGGGTAAAACATCATGATATAACCCAGTTTAATCAGTGGAAAATCATGATGTTTTAGATGTTTAATAAAAAATATTATCAGTCTTCATTGACAATTATACGTTTCGTAATTCTTCTGCCATCAATTAATCGCAAATGGATAAAGTAGATTCCTTCTGGCCAATTATTAACATTAAATTGATACACTTTTTGCTCTTCTATACCTAGAGTCGTATGTACTTTTTTAGAAGCAATATTGAAAATTTCTAGATAGTCTAGATTCATATTTTTTTCTAAAACGACATTGACTTGTCTAGCTGCTGGATTTGGAAATACCTCAATATCTTCTTGTGCTCTTGCAAAATTTTGAGGCATATCTTCGACTAGATTTCCAGCGATAATGTTTACAGAGTAATCTTCTACTTCTCCAAAACCAAATAATTCACATGGTCCAGGTTCCGCACCTCGTTTCATTGAAACTCTCATTCTGGTAAGCCCTGTTGCAGCATCAACCGGTACACTGATTAAACCATTGATTGTAGCAGAAGGAGTTCCATTTGCGGGAGCTGAAAGAATTCCAGAATATGCCACTTCAGCAGGCTCTTGAAATATACCATCTTGATTATAATCGATCCAGACTTTCCAGTATTCATCATACGTAGTATAACTATAGCCAGTCGTCAGATTTATATCATAAGTTAAAGATGGACTGAGATCGGTTGAGAGATTCGTGAAATCAGAATATCTGTTTTTACCAGAAATATTATTGAGGGTATTGACTTGAACATTTGAAATCCATTCATGCCAAGGGAAATCACCTTCTGATTCACAATACTCACCTCCCGTTTCGCCAGGAAGAACAGTAATGTTGAACGTACAAGATTCATCATTTCCACATGCATCTGTTGCATTATAAAGTATTTGATAATCTCCTATTTCAAAGAAACTTCCACTTGGTTGTCCACCAGTTTGGGTAATGATTAATCCATCGGAAGGACAAGTCGAAGAACCACTTGCCGCAGTCCAGTTTACCACGGCTCCTGTTTGACCAACCTCAGCGACAACAGAAATGTCAGAAGGACAAGTAAGCGTAATTGAACCATTGTCTACTGCATTTACAGTTACTGTAAAAGAACAAGTCTCATTGTTTCCGCATTCATCAGTAGCAGTGTAAGTAATGGTTGTAGTTGTTCCAACATCGAAAGAACTTCCACTAGCTGGACCAGCCGTTTGGTTAAGGGTGATGGTACTAATTGCGCAAGTTGTGGAAGGATTTGGAGCAGTCCAATTGACAACCATACTTGTTTCACCAACGCCAGCAGTTTCTTCAATATTAGCAGGACAGTTTAAGGTAAGTGTACCCATGTCTGCTGCATTGATCGTGACGGTAAAAGAACAAGTCTCATTGTTTCCGCATTCATCAGTAGCCGTATAAGTAATGGTCGTAGTTGTTCCAACATTGAAAGAACTTCCGCTAGCCGGACCAGCCGTTTGATTAAGGGTGACTGTACTAATTGCGCAAGTTGTTGAAGGATTTGGAGTAGCCCAATTGACTACCATATCTGTTTCCCCAACACCAGCGGTTTCTTCAATATTTGCAGGACAATTTAATGTGAGCGTACCCATGTCTGCTGCATTGATCGTGACGATAAAAGAACAAGTCTCTTCATTCCCACATTCATCGGTTATGGTATAAGTAATAGTCGTAGTTGTTCCAATATCAAAAGAACTTCCATTTGCTGGGCCAGCAGTTTGATTTATTGAAACTGTATTTGGATCACAAGTAGTAGATGCCGTTGGAGCGGTCCAATTTGCTACCATACTTGTTTGCCCAACTTCCGCAGTTTGCTCGATATTCGAAGGACAATTATTTACAGTCAAAATAGTTCCATCACCAATGTTTATGATGACACTGTAATCTTCTACTTCACCATTTGGAAAGCTTCCACAAGGAGCAGCGTAAGCACCTCTTTGCATGCTAACTCTCATACGAGTTGTTCCTTCCATTGCATCAGCCGGAACATTAATTGATCCAAGAAGATCAGCCGTTTCAGTAGCATTTGGAACACCACTAAGGATACCTGAATAGGCAATCTCTCCAGGCTCATCAAAAACATTATTCTGATTATAATCGATCCATACTCTAAAGTATTCTTCGTAAGCGGTCCAACTAAATCCTGTGGTTAAAGTAAGGTCGTAAGTTGTTCCAGCATCTAAAGTTGCAAAAAGGTTCGTGTAGTCAGTATACTGAGTTTTGCTAGAAGTATTACTGAGATCATTGAGTTGAATACCAGCAATCCATTCCAGCCAAGGAGCATCTCCTTGAGCATCACAGTACTCTCCACTTGGAGGTGTAATTTCTCCTTGACAGGTACAACCATCAGCAAGGATCATGTCATTATCTGTTTGCGCATTTCCATCATCACAAGTTGTACCAGGAGTCGTTGGAATATTCGGATTGTTATCATCACAATCATCATCGGCACAAACTAAATCTCCATCAGCATCGGTACAATTGACATCACAACCATCAGGGATACCATTGTTATTTAAATCAATATTATCATCAAAACCTGGGCATTGATCTTCTGCATCACAAACACCATCTGTATCTTCATCTGCGAAAATTCCTGCACAATTACAATCAACATCATAGACATCATCTGTAGTACAAACATCACCATCATTACAAGGTGTACCTGGTTCTATTTCAGCACAATCTAGTAATTCGAAAATAGGTGTTAAGGTCGTATTTGAGTTTCCAACAAAATCAATCTCTGCATTCGTATCTCCAGTTTCTAACCAAAATTGAAAAACGTATCCAGGTTGAGCTACTGCTTTTAAACGTAAAGGAATATTTTGAAAATAAGTCCCTACATAATTATAAGGAATTTCCATTTCATTGGTATTGACAAAAACGTCACCACCTGAATTAGCATCAAAGTTTACTGTTAAATCATAATAGCCATCAAGGTTATAAAAATCATTGACATGCTGTCTCCAGAAATCTGGTCTTTCATCATAAAAACCTCGATAAAGTTCTATATAGTTATTCCAGTTAGAGATGTCGCCACCCATTGCATTATCAAATCCCCAACGATCAATATGGTTTTGTACGTTTGGTTCGAAAAGCGCAACCATTTCATCAATAAAAGAAGTCACTCGATCTTCATTATAAATCAATTCGATAACACTACAAGATCGTTGAATAAATTCATCTCTAAATTCAGGACGATCCAATGACTTTCTTAAAAACAAAGTACTATTAGAATGATTTGGCCAGTTCGTTATATTTGGATCGTTGATCAATGCAAATTTATTATAACTCGGTTCTGCATCGGATGTCAGGTTGTTTTGAGTACTGCCATCGGTGTCCGCCATTCCATATCGCCATTTTGCGCCGTCTGCTCTTTCTCTCCAAACGGTCAAGTTGTTCGCTGGCCAGTCATAATTATTCATATAAGTCATCGTGATCCAATAGTTCATCATTTCATTGACATCTACCTGAGATTGAAAATAATCCCAGTCTGTATCATTGGTCATATCACTATTTTCAACGACATCGAAAAGTGCATTATAAATATCATCTGTTCCTTTCTTTTCATCTCGCCAAGGAAGACCAGGACTTTTTATAATATCTAGATCGTTTTCGTTAACACCATAGATTGCTTCGAAATATTCACCAGCATATTTTTCACGAATATTGTGAATGCCCCAGAACTCTCCATTGATATATAACAAAGACGGTCGTCCAGCTTGAAGGTCAATATCCAGTTTTCCGGTAATCATATTTTGATTGACCATATCTCTAAAGCCAAGACGAATAAAATCCTGACCACTGTTTCTAATTTTTAATCGTTGATAATCATTATGATCTCTTTCTGGAAATAAAGGATACTCGATTGCTTCATCACCAAACTCTTTATCTCTAAGATTGATACCTAGACTTTTCATTGCTCTATTTCTAGAACAAGCACCATTGATTTCTACTCCAGCCTCCACATCAAAAGCCAATTCACCATCAGGCATAAACATTTTTAAATTGATTGGACGTTCCCAATCTTGAGCCCAGTTTACAGGCTCGGTTGCACAGTATGCAATCACACCGTTTGTACCATCAACATAGATTCCGATTTCATCATCGAAGAAGTTGTCAGGATCTGTTGTAATATATAAAATAGGAATATTATTATCTTCATTAATTAAATAAGTAACATCCGAAGGCTGACTGTTTGCATATCCCGCTTTGGTTGCAATTGCTCGTAGACTTGAGGTCGTACTTATGCTAATTGGTGATCCATTATATAAAGTTGAATTAATATCAGGATAAGAACCATCAGTAGTATAGTAAATATTAGTCCCTGATTCAGGAGAAGTAATACTTACTGATTGGGTACTAGTATAGGCGCCACTTGGAATTGAAAATTCCGGTGCAGGTAAATATAAATCTGCCCCATTGTTTGAAGCATCCGGTGTTACCTGACCAAATAAAACGAGATTGGTTGCACCATCAGTTTCACGACCATATGTCGCCATGAAAGGCATGTCTTCATAAGACAAAGAATCAATGATAGTCAGACCATCTGCAAGTAATTGTGATAAAGCAACATCTTCACCGCCAGCTTTTAAACTGAAGTTGGTATGTAAAGGGCCTTCTTCATCGTCATTATCTGTAAAGAAAATCAAATAGCCACCAGCAGGAACGATTGTACCAGGACTGATTTGCCATTTGTCAAGATCACTAAATTTATCTGTTAGAAAAAGTCCACCTAAGTCAGCATCTTCTGCATTTGGATTATAGATTTCTACCCAATCTTCTTTGGTTCCACCTTCATCAGTATACGTAGAAGAATTTGCAGAAACTTCATTGATGTAAACCGTAGGAATTGGATCAGTAGGTAAAGGCACTTCTGCTTCAATAATTAATTTCGCTGCATTCGTTGGATTAGAATCGTAAGCATATGTCGTTCTTGTTCCAGATCCAGAAAGAATAAAAACCATCGCATTTCCTGCATCCCATCCTGGGTTGGCAATTACTTCTGCAACTAAATCGGAGAGGTCAGGTGTCTGTTGGTCTGCACCACTTTCACCAATTGTTGGCCAAGGAGCAGGTATCCAATTCGAAGCAGCAGCGGTCGTCGTTCGAGAAGTAATGTTACCGTTGACTGATTGAAGTGCTCCTGCATTTGGGGAAAGTTCTGCATTAAGTGTAATGTTTGCAGAACCGATCTGAACTTCGTCAGCAACAAATTGAAGGTATGCATTGTTGATGATCGCATCTGCTGGTAAGCCGATATTCGTAAAACGGAAAGCCGCAGTATAAGCACTTCCTTGATCTTCTACCATTTCAATATCTGAACTATTTAAAATAACTCCACCTCCAGGAAATTCTTCTCCGTCATCCAAGCCACTTGCAATTGGGATTTCCAACATTATAGTAAATGTTGGTACATCACCAGCAACATTTTCTGCACCAGGAGAAGGGTTTGGGAAAAATACAAAATTTGAAGCACCATCGGTTTCGCGACCATTAGAAGTATCTTCTGTTTGAGGCCCAAAAGTATATTGATCTTCAACAGTAACTGCATCAGGATTGGTCAGGATAATATCCTCTCCACCTGCTCCAAGTTTTATATCGATATGATTTGCACCATCAGCCACATCTTTATCTGCCCAAAGAATTAAATATCCTCCGGCAGGGACAGTAGTGAGTGCAGGACTTCCAGTAGGAATCTGCCATAATAAAGGTTCCAAAATATCATCAGAAATATAATAACCAGCTAAGTCTACATCGGTAGCTCCGGCATTATAAATTTCTATCCAGTCTTCAAAATCTCCAGCTTCGTCTGTAATGCCAGTTCCGTTTGAGGCTAGAAATTCATTAATATAAATCTGGGCATCCAGAGAACAGATGCTCAATAAAGAGAATAAGAAAATGGGGAGGAATGTCCTTTTCATCGTGTATATTTTATGTTTGTTATTTACAATAATAATATGTCCAATTTTTGCAAATTGGTAAAAAGAAAGGTAATTGTGTAGGTGTGTATTATTGTGGTAATTGATAGAGATGAGTTTTATTATTAAAACTCATCTCTGTCAATTTATCTAGTATTTATTGCTTAGAATTTAAGGGAATCTAAGCTTAGAACTTGCAAGATACCACTTTATTGGGGGATTTTAGTAAAAATCACCTTATCTCATAACAGAGAAATTCCCAAAATAGAAATCGCCATCTGCTGCCTCTAATCTTATAAAATAAATACCCTGAGGTAATCTTTCTGTATTTAGTCTAATTTCGTTTGAATTTGAGCTTTGAATAAACTGAACCCGAATTCCAGCACCATTGTAGATCTCGATCACTTTGATTCCTTGATTATTCAATTGGATGTTTAAATTACTTTGCGTCGGATTAGGGAAAACTTTCAGTTGGCTTTTTAAAGGCTCAATATCTACTGCATCTGTAAAGTCGCAATCTAATTCATCACCAACACCATCCATATTTAAATCTGGAATAATTCCAGCACATTCACAATCCTCTTGAAATACATCGTCAATGGTACAGTCATCTTCATCATCACAAGCTTCTCCAACCATAGCTGAACAAACAAAAATTGGCGTTAGTGTTGCGTCGATTCCACTGATGAAATCAATCTCTGCATCTGTCACTCCAGTCTCTAACCAATGAGAAAATTCGAAACCAGGTTTTGCTATTGCTTTTACACGAAGGGGGACATTTTTAAAATATAAATTCATGAAATTATACGGCATCTCCATTTCATTTTTATTGACGACGATGGAACCTCCTGTATCTGCATCGAAGTTAAAATGAAGATTATACAAACCATCAAGATTGAAACTGTTGTCCATATCTTCTCTGAAAAAATCAGGACGTAAAGTGAAAAACTCTTTATAAGCATCAATCCAACCTTCCCAGATTGCAATGTCTTCAGGTTCACTATTATTCAGGGCACCCATTGCTCCATCTGCTGCCCACTTTTGTAAATGATCTGAAATATTAGGATCATAAATAGCTTTGATACTATCCGCGAAGTGATGTGCTTTTTCTTCAGGATAAATCAATCCTATAAAACTACAAGCACGTTGTACAAACTCATCTTGAAAATCCTGACGCTCCATTAGTTTTCTAATGATGAGTGTTGAGTTTTCATGATAAGGCCAAACTTGAGCACCTGCAGAATTTAAAACAGAATCCAGTGTGTTGTATTCTGGAGCAGCAATAGGAGATAAAAAGTTTTGAGTACTTCCATCGGTATCTGCAATACAGTACCGCCATTTAGAATCTGGCTTTTGTTCTTTCCAAACCGTCAGGTTATTTGCTGGCCAATCAGTGTTTGCAAAGTATAACATCGGAATCCAATAATTAAGAAAAGCATTGACATCTAATTGTGATTCGACGTTGTTATAATTTGTATCATCGGCTAAAGAATTTGCTTGAATAAAATCAAACATGACATCAAATACCTCATCTGATCCTTGTTTTATTTCTTGCCAGGGTAGGGCAGGGCTTTTGATGATATCAATCTTGTTTGGATCTGCACCATAATTATCGTCGAAAAATTCTCCAGTATATTTTTCACGAATATTGTGGATGCCCCAAGGCTGTCCATTTAAGTATACATAAACAGGCTGTCCGGATTGCGTTTCTAATTCTAAATTTCCATCAATAAGTAATGCTTGATTACATAAATCTCTAAAACCCATTCTAGTAAAATCCTGTCCACTATTTCTTAATTTAAATCTTAGAAAATTATCATGATCACGATTCTCAAAAAGGCGGTATCCTAATTCTCCGTTGCCATAGTCTCTTTCTCTTAGAGAGATTGCCAAGCTTTTCATGGCATTGTTTCTTGAACAAACTCCCGAAATTTTTACACCAGCATCTACATCAAAAGCTTCTGTACCATCCGGTAAAAACATTTTTACATTTACTGGTCGTTCCCAGTTTTGATTAAAGTTTGCAACGGTCGGGCCACATAGCAAAGTACCATTTGTACCTTCTACATAAATCCCAGTTTCATCATCGAAAAAGTTACCCCATTCTGTCGTTAGATAGATTGCTGGGATATTACGAGGTGTTTCTAAAAGGTAGGCGGCATTAACGACTGTACTTGGTTCGTAACCAGCTTTATATGCTCTTGCTCTATAATTTATTGTTGAAGATATAGAAATAGGACTTGCATATGGCGTCGATAGATCACTAGGTATGCTCGAATCATTAGTATATCGGATGGTTACTCCTGATTCTGGATGCGTCAATTCCGTTGATTGCATATTTGTAACATTACCACTAGGTAGTGTAAATGTTGGAGGCGCCAAATAAAGATTTGCTCCATTATTAGAAGCATCTGGAGTTGGAGCACCGAAGAGTACCCAATTATTAGAAGCATCTGTATCTCTTCCAAAAGAAGACATAAAAGGTGCATCATCAAAACTGATAGAATCAAGAATGACTAAGCCACTAGATAATTGCATCGCTAATGCAACTTGCTCTCCTTTACTTCTTAGATTAAAATTGGTATGTAAGTCTCCATCTTCTTCATCACTATCTGCAAAGAAAGTCAAAAAACCATTTGCTGGAATAATCACTCCAGCGGGTATAATTGATTTGTCTAAATCACCATAATCATCTGTCAAGTAGAGTCCACTTAAATCAACATCAAAATTGTTGGCGTTGTACAATTCAATCCAATCTTCGCGATCACCACCTTCATCTATATGTGGTGTTCCTCCTGCTGCAAGTTCATTGATAAAAACATTTTCTATTGGATCGCTGGTGAATGGGATTTCGCCTTCGAGCGTTAGTGTAGGTGAACAGCAACCTCCTCCATTAAAACAAGTTCTTTTTCCAGTTCCTGTAATAATTATAACGATTGAATTTCCTGCTTCCCAAGTACTTTGATTAACAACCTCTTGGATTAAGGAACCAATATTTGGTGTATTATCGATTTCCAAACCTCCATTCATTCCTTCTGTATCCCAAGCAGCAGGTTGCCAAGAGACAGAGGCATTGCTAAGGCTTCTTAGAGAGACATTAAAATTTGTAGTGTTAAATGATTCAGCATTAGGATTAAGTTCTGCTCGGATATTGAAATTTGTAACATTATCCTCGTTTGGCGCAGCAGATCTTAAACTAATAAAAGCATTATTGACAATAGCTCCTTGAGGCAAGTCTAGTTGAAAACGCATACCAATAGTATTATTGTTTCCTCCAAAATCTTGTCCTATTTGTAAACCAAAACCGTCAAGTTCTACTGTCCCATCTGAGTCCTCTTGTGCATCTTCTGAATTACTCAATATTTCAACCATTAACTCCACCGGATAAGTCAAACCACCACCACCATTATTTGGAGCACCTGGAGTTGGCGTAGAAAATAATTGAAAATCATTTCCACCATCAGTCGTTCGGCCATAAGAAATATCTGAAGCTTGAGGACCAAAGGAAAGTTGATCAATGATTGTCGTTCCATCCGTTGCTGTCAAAACCAAATCTTCTCCACTTCCACTCAATTTGAAATCAACATGGTGAGCACCTTGATCGGGATCATTATCAGCCCAAAGGATTAAATGACCACCAGCAGGAACAACAGTCAAAGAAGGATCTACAGGGATATTCCATTTTTGCAGATCAGTTGGATCATCAGAAATGAAATAACCTGAAAGGTTTATATCTGAACTTCCTGGATTATAAATTTCAATCCAATCATCGTATTCGCCGAAATTATCAGCGAGAGTCATGCTATTGGAAGCCATCACTTCATTGATAGACAATTGGCCAAAGGTGTTTATTGAAAAACAGAGTAGAATTCCAATTATAATAGGTGTAAACTTAGTCATATCTTATGTTTGGTAAATGTACAGCACAAGACTATTTTCTTGAGTATGCTGGACAGATTCGTTCTTTTAGTAGGGGTAATGTTAGTACAGAGGTAAAATTGTAACAATTAACTGATCGTAAAGAGGAAATTAGTAGAAAATGCTCTTTATCTATCGGTTGGGAAGTATGTTTTAGAAATTCCCTACAAACTTACGAAATCTCTTTCTTAAATGATATACCTAAAAAACAGATTTTTTAAATTTAATCTATTGCTTTTGACCTGTTTAGCCCCTTTTTTTGAAAAATTATGTAATAATCCCCGTTTTCACTAGGAAATAAATACTGAATTGCTGGATGGAGGTTAAATGTTATTTGTGTTAAAAAGGAAATATGTTAATTGAAAATGTCACTTTATTTAAAAAGGGCTAAAAGATTTTTAGGTAAAAGTGTAGTTAATTTGAATCATCAACACACAATCACTCACGCTAATTGACCCTTGAGGTTTTTCCATTAAACAAATAGACACAGGAACAAACGATGTTATACCGTTTTGTAATCCTATGAGCATTCCCTCTGGAATTAAGTTTCCAGAGGGTCTTTTTTTTTGTTTTAAGAATTCAACACCTTATTATTTACAACTTGCTCAATTGTTGATCAAAATAGCTTTGAGTTCAGCTACCTCAACATTTGGAATGGAAGTAGCCCTGATTTTTAAAATTGATTCTCCTTTCTGAAGATTGATTTTCCCTAAGTTCAATGTTTTCCAATCTCTTTCGTAAACCTCTCCTCGTTTGACATAATCTGGGCTTTGATAAAAATCGGGATAATGAGATGTAGAGATTTTAGATTTAATGATTCCTGAACCCACACTGATTTCAATCTCAGAGCCAATGTGTTCTTCCTTACAGGCGTATTCTATAGCCACTTTATAAGAATCAGATTCGGCTACATCGATTTTCCATTCAATAAAATCATCTTTGGAATTCCAATTGATAAAATAGTCATTGGCCCATCCCATTTTACCTTTGAACTTGATATTGCCTCCAAAGCGAAAAGCTTCGGGAGCAGGAATGACCGTATGTCCTCCTTTTTTATACCCAACTGGAATCGGAGGAGGAGCAATTCCTTGACTCGTCACTTCGCTAAACCAGTTGTTTAAATCATTTAAGTATTTATTTTTTAAATCTGGATTTTGCTCAATGATGTTTTTATGTTGCCCTGGGTCATTTTGCATATCAAAAAGCATCATGGAACTGTCACGATTAAGGACAAAACGGTGCTGTTCATTTCGTAAAGAACTATTCAAGACAGACTCTTTTCCATTATTTTGAATATGATAAATCTGCCGGTTAGGCCAAACCAATTCTTGGTCAAGTAATAGCGGAACGAGTGACTTTCCATCTAATGGATTTTTAGCTTGAAACGGGATGTTACAAAGTTCCAAAATGGTAGGTAACAAATCCATATGACAACTAATTGGTTTGATAATTTTTCCTGATTGAAAATAATTTCCTAATTTCATAAAAAGCGGAACCCGCATTCCTCCTTCATGAATACTTCCTTTCCAACCTTTCATTTCTCCATTATAACGATTGCCATTGGGGCCATTGTCTGTAAGAAAAATAACGAGTGTGTTTTCAAGCATATTATTTTCTTCTAGATTTTTTAAAATCTTTCCGAAATTGTCATCGATGTTTTCACACATTCCATGAACACTAGCATTTTTATCCGAGAGTCCCATGGCTTTGTATTTCTTAAAATATTTTTCAGGAACTTGAAATGGACTATGCGGAGTATTGTATGGCAAGTAACAA
This sequence comes from uncultured Saprospiraceae bacterium, assembly GCA_937921595.1. Taxonomy (GTDB): domain Bacteria; phylum Bacteroidota; class Bacteroidia; order Chitinophagales; family Saprospiraceae; genus JAHDHW01. Next base: position 3,256 of record CAKZTD010000465.1, on the reverse strand, counting down.
AAAAATGGATCTTGATTCTTGTCTTTTTGTATCCAATCGATTGCAGCATCTGTAAAAACATCATTGATGTAGCCTTTCTTTCTTACTGCTTCGTCATTATGAAAAAGATTTGGATCATGATAGTTGTTCCAATGTCCGGCAGTAAATCCTAAAAATTCATCGAAGCCTTGGCCTTCAGGATTATTTGGAAACTGTTCTCCATTATGCCATTTTCCGAAAATCCCCGTTCGATAACCAGCTTGTTTTAAATATTCTGCGATGGTCACTTCGCTAGATCGCATTACTTCTTTGCGATGGGTGACCCAGGATGTTCCGGTTCGAAGATGATATCGGCCAGTCAACAAACTAGCCCTCGTAGGTGCACAAACTGGGCTTACGTAAAATCGATCAAAGCTTACTCCTTCTTTACAAAATCGATCTAGGTTTGGCGTTTGAATACTATCGTTTCCGTTTATTCCAAAATCTCCCCATCCTTGATCATCTGTCATGATGAGTAAAACATTGGGACGTTTGTTTTGTGAATCGGAGGTTTTTATGTTCTGATTGCAAGCAAAGAAAAAAGGTAATAGGAAAAGAAAGAGGTGCTTATTCATTTTGTTCATGTCAAATTTATAAATTTGTTGAAAATAAACAATCTATGATTAAAGCTATTGCGAATGCTAGATTTTTTACTGGATCGACTTATAGAAAAGAAAAATTCTTAGTTTTTGAGAATGATAAGATTCTTGGGTTTTATGATAGCTTGGATAACCTTGGAATCACTAAGATTTTCGATTTTAAAAATAAAATATGTCTTCCTGGATTTATTGATTTACAAGTTAATGGAGGAGCTGGAATTTATTTTATAAAAGACTTTTCCTTAGAGGCGATTGACTCGATTGCAAAGACTTACCGTAAATATGGAACCACTTCTTTTTTTCCTACACAGGTTTCTACGAGTTTTGAAAATATCTATAGCGGAATTGCCTCTGTGAAAGAAGCCATGAAAAATCCGCAGTCGGGAGTACTAGGGATTCATGTAGAAGGACCTTTTTTAAATCCAATAAAACGTGGTGCTCATCAAGTGCGTTATATCAAAACGCCAACAATATCAGAATTAGAAAAAATGATTGATGCTGGAAAAGATAGCATTGGTTTACTCACTATTGCTCCAGAGCAGTTCTCAGATGATCAATTAAAATTATTACAAGAAAGTGGCATTCGATTATCGGCAGGACATAGTAATGCAACTTATGAACAGGCTAAGTCTTTCGATCAAAAAGGAATCACTAAAGTCACTCATTTGTATAATGCGATGTCTGCTTTTCAAAGTCGAAATCCAGGTTTAGTTGGTGCCTTTTTTGACAGTCCGGATTTGTATGGTGGAATCATTGTCGATGGAAAGCATGTAGATTATGCAGCAGTTCGAACGGCTTTTCGATTGAAAAAAGGAAAACTATTTTTTGTAACAGATTCTGTTTTTGTAGACTTTGAAGAAGATCGTTTTGTCTTTGATGGTTTTGATATTCGTTATGAAAATGGGGCTTATGTTAATCATGAAAACAATCTAGCTGGTGCAGCGATTACGATGCAGGAGGCAATTTATAATGGGATTCATTATGCTGAAATTCCTGAAGAGGATGCTTTTAAAATGGCAACTTCTATTCCTGCAGAATATCTTGGAATGTCGGATAAGGTTGGAAATCTAAAAACTGGAGCGGATGCCGATATGGTGATATTGGGGGAAGACTATAAGATCGAGGAGGTTTTTTTTAAAGGAGAAGTTTTTAAATAAATCCCCAACATGCTATAAATAAAAAAACCGTTAATCTTTGTTGCTGTGTTTGATTTCAGAACAAAGATTAACGGGTTTTATTTTAGATCTATATCGAAAATATAATTATCCATAGATTGTTATCTACTTTTTGGATAAAATTTTGATTTTAGTGTTTTACTCCATGTTCTTTATCAGAATGAGTGAATGATCGAATGAGTGAATTTCGGTGGAGCTCTAAGTTCTAAGCTTGTTTTTTTTGACATTTAGAAAACCATTCACTCATTTATAAATTCGCATTCAAAAGTGAATAGTATTTTATTATCCTTTCATTAATTTTTCTATCCAGACACCATCTTTAGAGGTAACTTTTATAAAATAAATACCTTGCGCAAGATCACTAACATTCATCGTTGTTTGCGTGTTGATACTTTTTAAAGTTTGACCACTCACATTGATGAGTTCAATGTTTTCAAAATTCTGAATCCCATTTTTAAAGTTAATCGTAATCTGATCACTAGCAGGATTAGGAACGATTTGGAAATTAATATTCTCATCCAGGTCGACTGTATTGAGGATCGTTCCAATCTCTTGAAATCCAAAGAAAAAGAAATAACCAGCTGTAACTGCAGGAGTAACACAGCCACCATGATCAGCATCAGGGTCTACATCTGTTGCAGATAAATCTACTGCACCATATGCATTCATAGAGTCACTACCAACAACAGAATTTATGAAAGGTACCTGATCATCAGCCGTACAATACAGTAGTCTAGTCGGAGCTGTTGGTCCCCATTGTAAAAGATCGTTATCTCTTAGTCCTTGGTTGATTGGATGATCTGGATCATTTGTAACTAAGTCAATGATTGAATCCTGAAACATAAATTTTGGAATAGATCCACCATAGTTAGCCGTCAACCAATTAATGAGATTTTCATTCATTTCCCAAAGATCAATTTCTTCATCATAGAATTGTTGTGCCCAAGTGGCAGCTGGTTCCTTAAAGACTTGATTGGTTTCTTCAAAGAACTCATATTCTAAATTATAAGATAAAACAGAATAAGGAGCATAACCCACAAAGAAATAAGCATCATCTCCCAACATCAAATCTCGCATTACACCAGAAATACTATAAGGGCCCGACATGGGAGCAGAAGCAGTCACTTCCAATTGACCAACGTAATCTTCCTGAATCATTTTTTGAGCAGCAGCAGCACCATGTCCTCCTTGAGAATATCCAGTTACGAATAATTGTTCATTGACAAATAGGTCATTGTCCTCAGCATATTGTTTTACTCCTAAGTGTAGATCAATTGCTGCAGATGCTTCTGTTTGAGAGTGTACATAAGGGTGAAAACCTCGAGCTGTTCCTAAACCTAAATAATCAGCAGCTGTAGTCGCAAATCCTACACTTGCCCAAAACAAGGCCAATTCAAATCCACCTTGTAATTCTGAAGGGACATCATCGCGTGAGCCAACCGTTCCATGTTGATAGATAAGCAT
>CAKZTD010000464.1 GCA_937921595.1 uncultured Saprospiraceae bacterium | reverse complement strand
CAATCCTCGTGATTTTCTGTCAAAATTAATTAAATTGGCAGAACATATTATTGAAATCTAAAAAATCCTCACCTATGCAAGCAAAAGTTTCTATTACCGTCAACGGTAAAGTTTATGAGAGAACGGTTGAACCCAGAACACTCCTCGTTTATTTTCTCCGCGAAGAATTAAGTATGACAGGTACCCACATTGGTTGTGACACCAGTAGTTGCGGAGCCTGTACTGTCCATCTCGATGGCAAATCACTAAAATCATGTACTATGTTAGCAGTACAAGCTGATGGTTGTGAAGTAAAAACCATCGAAGGGATGGCCACCGATGGCGAAATGCATCCATTGCAAACTGGTTTCCACGAAGAACACGGTTTACAATGTGGTTTCTGTACACCAGGTATGATTATGGTCGCTGCGGATTTGTTAGAACATAATCCTGATCCTTCAGAGCATGAAATCAGAGAGGCACTAGAAGGCAATTATTGTAGATGTACCGGATATCATAACATTGTGCGGTCAATCCAACATGCCGCCAAGCGAATGCAAGGTGCAACGGCCTAAGCAAGTGAACAAGCTATCAGTGAAACAAACGCCATAAGTTTTTACTCACTTATTAATTTGTTACCCTGCTAACTTAATTACTTTCTCAATCAAACCCTATTTAAAAAAAATTGATAAAAATATAGATATGACTTTAATAGGAACCTCTGTAAAAAGAGTCGAAGATAAACGGTTTCTAACCGGTAAAGGTCAATACACGGATGACATCAAAATTCCTGGAATGACCTATGCGTATTTTATACGTAGCCCTCATGCACATGCAAATATTAAAAGTATAGACATTAGCACCGCTTCTTCAGAACCGGGCGTAGTTGAAATAATCACTGGAAAAGATGTCGCAGAAGTAAATGGTGTTCCAGCTGGATGGCAGGTAGATTTCATCAATGGAGAAACCATGAAAGAACCTAAGCATCCATTATTAGTTCCTGACACGGTAAAACATGTTGGTGATGCGGTAGCTATGGTCATTGCTGAATCCTATGGAGCAGCTAAAGATGCTGCTGAAAAGGTATTCATAGATTACGAAGTTTTACCAGCAGTTGTAAGTCCTAGCGATGCTCTTAAAGAAGGAGCACCTTTGGTTCACGCCGATTGTCCAAGCAACTTATGTTTCGATTGGCAATTAGGAAATGAAAAAGCAGACGTTGACAAAGCAATCGAAGATTCACATCATGTCACTAAGCTAGAGTTCATCAATCAAAGAGTAGTGCCTAATGCCATGGAACCTAGATCTGCCATTGGACATTATGAAGAACATAACGGAAAATATACCCTGTATACCTCAACACAAAACCCTCACCTCATTCGATTATTAATGTGTGCTTTTGTTTTGGGAATCCCAGAACACAAAGTAAGAGTAGTAGCTCCAGATGTTGGAGGTGGATTTGGTTCAAAAATATTTCATTACACAGAAGAAGCGATGGTCATTTGGGCTTCTCAAAGAATTAATCGACCAATAAAATGGACGGCAGAAAGAAGCGAAAGTTTCTTAACTGATGCTCATGGACGAGATCATGTAACTAAGGCAGAATTAGGTTTAGATAAAGATGGAAATTTCACTGCTTTAAGAGTCAATACCCAAGCGAATCTTGGAGCTTATATTTCTACTTTTGCTCCTGCTGTTCCTACTTATTTGCATGGTACTTTATTACAAGGTTTATATACTACTCCATTGATTCACATTCATGTTGATGCCATGTTCACCCATACGAATGCAGTAGATGCTTATCGTGGCGCTGGTCGACCTGAAGCAACTTATCTTTTGGAAAGGTTAGTCGATACTGCTGCATTAGAAATGAATATTGACCCAGCGGAATTAAGATTGAAAAATTTTATTGATCCTTTCGATGGTGTAGAACAACCAGGTTATCAAACCCAAGTTGCTTTACAATATGATAGTGGAAATTACCAGCCTGTTTTGAAAAAAGCATTAGGTATGGTTGGCTATGAGCAATTTAGAAAAGATCAGGAAGCAGCTAAAAGCAGTGGTAAATTATTAGGGATTGGTTTCTCAACCTATATTGAAGCATGTGGAATTGCTCCTTCTGCAGTAGTTGGTGCACTTGGTGCAAGAGCTGGATTATTTGAATCTGCACAGGTCAGAGTTCAGCCTACGGGAAAAGTAAGTGTTTATTCTGGATCGCATTCACATGGTCAAGGGCATGAAACGACCTTTGCGCAAATCGTGGCGGATCGTTTTGGGATTCCATTAGAAGATGTAGAAATCGTTCATGGAGATTCTGAAGCTGTAGCTTTTGGAATGGGAACTTATGGTTCTCGTAGTTTGGCTGTCGGTGGATCTGCGATTGTAAAAAGTATGGATAAAGTGATTGAGAAAGGAACCAAGATTGCGGCACACCTTTTAGAAGCTAATCCTGATGATTTAGAATTTGCCGGAGGAAAATGGACCGTAAAAGGAACTGACAAATCGGTTGCTTTTGGAGATGTTTCTTTGACAGCATATGTACCCCATAATTATCCTGAAGGTCTTGAGCCAGGATTGGATTTTTCAAGTTTCTATGATCCTACAAATTTCACTTATCCGTTTGGTTGCCATATCGCAATTGTTGAAATAGACAAAGAAACGGGTAAGGTTACGATGAAACGTTTTATTGCTGTTGATGATGTTGGAAATGTAATTAATCCAATGATAGTTGATGGTCAAATTCATGGCGGTCTGGCTCAAGGAATTGGACAAGCATTACTCGAAGGAGCCATTTATTCTGATGATGGTCAGTTGATTAATGGAACTTACATGGACTATGTAATGCCGAGAGCTGACGACTTCCCAATGTTTGAAATTGACAGAACAGTTACTCCATGTCCTCACAATCCTTTAGGTGTAAAAGGTGCTGGAGAAGCAGGTTGTATTGGTTCAACTCCAGCTGTTGTAAATGCAGTCATGGACGCATTGAAAGATTATGGAATTCATGATGTAGAAATGCCAGTTACTTCTGAGAAAGTTTGGAACATTCTTAATCAGTAGTGAGCAGTGATGAGAGTGGAGTGAAATATCTTCTAAGTAATTCTACATTTTATTTTAAAAATTTAAATTAAAAAAAATGATACCATCTCAAGTGGCTTATAGAAAGCCAGATAATATAAATGACGCTTTACAATTAGTCAATGATTTAGCTGATGATTGTAAAATCCTAGCAGGTGGACACAGTCTAATTCCTGTCATGAGACTTCGGTTAAACGATCCTGAAAACTTAATCGATATTACTGGGATCGCTGAATTAAAAGTGATTCGTGATAATGAAAATTCTATCACCATTGGTGCTTGTGCAACACATGCAGAAATTTCAAGAAACGAAGCGATCCAGCAAAATGCTCCTATGATTTCTAAAGCAGCTGGAATGATAGGTGATATTCAGGTTAGAAACTTTGGAACGATTGGTGGCAGTATTGCTCATGCTGATCCGGCAGCTGATTGGCCTGCAGTCTTATTGGCTGCGAACGCAAGTATTGTTATTAAAAATGCAAGTGGTCAAAGAGAAGTTGACATTGATCAATTTTTCAAGGGATTATTTACCACTGCTTGTGACGACGGCGATATTATTACTGCGATCCGTATTCCAAAAACAGCTTTTAATAAAAATTCCACTTATGTAAAATTTGTTCAACCTGCCTCAAGATTTGCTTTGGTTGGTTGCGCTGTTGCACTAGATAAAAATAGTGAAATCCGTGTTGCTTTTAATGGTGTTAGTGCAACTCCATTTCGAGACAACGGCATTGAAAAATCATTGATGAATGGTGATGATGCTGCAACGGCTACTGCGAATACTGCAGACGGCGTGAGTGTCATGAGTGATCACTTCGCGAAATCAAATTATCGAAAGCATCTTGCTGGTGTTTATGCTAGGAAGGCTTTGAGTGAATTGATGTAGAAAAAAATAATTTTAAAATAATGAAATCTGTTGGGTTTTGGCCTGGCAGGTTTCTTTTTTTTGGACATGTACTTTAAGACACGAAGCTCTTGAAAATAATTGGTCCCGAAGATAAATGATTTAAAATAATGGTATGAAAAGAGAAGGTATTAAAGATTTGAATTCGGTGTTGACAAGTCAGGGATATATTGCGGATAAGGCGATTACCATGGCTGTGTATTTGGCTCAAAAATTACAACGACCTCTTTTAGTGGAAGGGCCTCCGGGTGTTGGAAAAACAGAAATTGCTAAGGTATTGGCGAAGGCTGCTGATACAGAGTTAATTCGTTTGCAATGTTACGAAGGATTGAATGCTGAACAAGCTCTTTATGAATGGAATTACCAGAAGCAATTATTGGCTTTGAAAATGATGGAATCTGAGAAGCTTTCTGTTGATGAAAAGGAAGGTATGATTTTCAATGAAGAATATCTTTTGAAACGTCCTTTGTTAAAAGCAATTAGTATGGATAAATCTCCAGTTTTATTAATCGATGAGGTGGATCGAGCGGATGAGGAGTTTGAAAGTTTTTTATTGGAATTGCTTTCCGATTGGCAGATTAGTATTCCTGAAATGGGTGTGGTAAAAGCGAAACATATTCCACAGGTAATCATTACGTCAAATCGAATGAGGGATTTATCTGAGGCCTTGCGACGTCGTTGTTTTTACCTTTGGATTGACTACCCTTCTATGGATAAAGAACTGAAAATTGTCAGGCGAAAGGTTCCTGAGATTGATGAGAAATTAGGAACTCAGATTTGTGCTTTCATGAAAGAGATTCGGGAAATGAAACTGGAAAAGATTCCGGGAATCGCAGAAACTTTAGATTGGGCACAAGCTTTGGCGGCTTTGCATATTGACCATTTGGATAAAGAGGTAGTAGAAGATACCCTTGGGATTATTTTGAAGGATTGGAAAGATATTCGGGAGACGGGTTTGAGTTTATCGGAGTTGTTTGAGAAGACGGGGGTTATTCCGAAAGTGTGATTAAAAAAAGGCGGGGACACGGATTAGACACGGATTATCACAGAGGTTTTCCTTGAGGATTTTTTTCCGTTGATCCATGTTTGGTTAAAAAATCGCGTAAAATCTGTGATTCTTTAATCCGTAAAAACCCGTGTCCATAAAACAAGTATCGAAATATTCTTCATGATAAAAAGACAAACCACATTATCTGGAAATATCGTTGCATTTTGTAGGAATCTACGAAAGTATGACTTCTTCATTGGACCTAATGAGGAGAAAGATTCCTTGGTCGCTATAGAATTATTGCAAGCCTATCAAGAGCCAGGAATGATGGAACTTTGTTTGCAAACAACGCTTTGTAAAACGGCAAAACAATTAAAGGTATTTCCAAAATTATATAAGAGGTATTGGAAGGAATTGGACAAAGCAGTTGATAGCAAACTCGAAGAAAAAGAAGATAAAAGCAATACCACTGCTCAGCAAGGAAAACAAGCGCCAAGTATTCAGGTAATAAAAAATTGGCTTTATGGAAATAAAAGTGAAGATGAAACAGAAATGGCGGCTTACTCAGACTTAGCAGTTACTGGTCGTTCTTCTTTTCCTGGTTTTGAAGATCGGGAGATGAAAGAAGTTTTCCAGTTGGTCCAAAAGCTAGTTAAGAAAATTGCAAATCGAAGAAGTCGACGATTTTCTACTACTCATAAAAAAGCACAGATTGATTTAAAGAAAACTATTCGAAAAAACATATTGCGAAATGGAGAGCTGATTGAGATTTTACATAAAGCAAAAAAGAAGGAAGATCTTCGTGTAGTACTTCTTTGTGATGTCAGTAAATCGATGGAACTATATAGTCGATTCTTGATTCAATTTATGTTCGCTTTTCAAAATTTATTTCCAAAAATCCAAGCCTTCGTTTTTAGTACCTCACTATATCATATCTCCGAAGAACTGAACCACTACTCTATCGATCAATCTTTGCAAAAGGTTCTGGACAAAGTAGACACCTGGTCTGGCGGAACAAAAATCGGATCAGCTTTTCAATCTTTCAATGATGACTACGCTCATAAATATTTGACTAGTAAAACATTGGTCATTGTCCTCAGCGATGGCTGGGATACTGGAGAAGCTGAATTGATGGGAACAGAAATGAAAAAGATTCATCGAAAAGCTATGAAGGTAATTTGGTTGAATCCTTTAGCAGGTAGTTCGGACTGGAAACCTGAAGTTGTAGGGATGAAAGCGGCCATACCTTATGTTGATGCTTTACTTCCGTTTTATAATATTGACAGTCTCAAATCAGTGGTTAAGGATTTAAAAATATAAATTCCTTAAAAATTCTATTTTCTATCCATCTTTCATTTCCCTCCTAGAAATTAAACCTTACCTTCTCATAATGATATAATTACACATTTAATTAAAAACTAATCAACTAAACTTAATAAAGTTAATCTTTAAAAAATTCATCTTTTTTCATTTTTTGCATTTCAGAAGGGTAACCTTTCCCATCCTTGGTATATATGGATCTGAACATATTGATTAGACCAAAATATACCAGAATGAAAACTTACACTTTATTAATATTAGTTTTATTCGCTTGGGGGCCAATCTTTGGGCAAACCATGATGAAACAAACCATGGGTATACATGGCAGTTCTGAATTTATTTATGCCAATAACAAAAGTTATTTTTTCCAGCAATCCATTGGCCAAGCTAGTGTTATAAACACCTACCAAGCAAATAATCACCAAATCAGACAAGGTTTTTTACAACCCATTAAAGCAGCATTAGTCAACAGTGGCTTTGATACCGAAATAGATGTTTTTATCTACCCCAATCCTTTCGAAGAAACGATAAATCTAGATTTTGAAGAGATATTAGTTGATGAAATTACCATCACACTTCATAATATTATTGGTCAGCTAATACATCAACAAACATTCGATCCAAGCGAAAGTTTAACACTCCAATTTAATAATCTTCCAATAGGTGCTTATGTACTTAGAGGGCAAATGCGCTCCCAAACATTTGCAGCAAAATTAATTAAACACTAATGAAAACAACACTACTTACATTGCTTCTTTTCATGGGAGCTATTCAATTCGCCAACGCTCAACAACTATTGCTTAAAACTGGAGCTACTGTTTCAAATTTTAAGTATGAAAATTCTGTGGGTGTTCCTTTAGAGAATTTACAGTCGGTTGGAAAATTCCATTTTGGTGTTGGTAATCGATATTTAATGAATCATGGAACGCTGTTCTTTACCTATGGCGCAAGCTGGAATAATTACGGCGCAATAGGAAGCGATCCGCGATTAGACAATTTCTTTGAGTGGGATTTGACCTATGCTGGCTTGCGAACTGGCTTGGATTTAAAATTTCTGGAGGCTCAGGATTTCTCACTTTCTTTCTCTGGAAATATTGGCGCGGAGTATCTTATTAGAGGAACTCAGGTAATCAATAATCAAGCCTATGATATTCGGAATTCGGACGAATATAATCCTTTGAATTTTATGCTTTGGGCAGGACCACTTGCTAGTTATGAACTATCCAGAAAGTCTGCGATTTGCTTTCAGTACCAATTCGGATATTCCCTGCTGAATGCTCAAGGCTCTGGTAATGACAATGAGCAATTGAATTTAATCGCACATCAATTTAGCATCGGTTTTTTAATCAACATCACAAATGTTTATTGCCCATTTTAATCTCATTAAGCAACTCGACGGATTTATTAATTATTAAAAATAAAAAAACTTTCTCATTTCAATATCCAAAACCAATCTATCATGAACAATAAAGTTATACTTCTTTTACTATTTTCAATTTTTGCTTTTTCTGCAAATGCACAAATTGATGGTATTTCTTATCAAGCAGTTATCATTGATAATAATCCCCAAGAAATTCCTGGTGTCGATATACCTGCGAACAATCTTCCCAATGCAAGTTTGGAAGTAAAGTTTACTATTATTGACAATACCGGCTCAAACGAATATCAGGAAATCCATAAAACTGAAACCGATCCTTTTGGAATGATCAATTTGATGATTGGACAAGGTGAAGCAATTGGAGGATCTGCAAATCAATTCAATCAAATTTATTGGAGCGATGATAAAACGCTGACTGTCGAAATTGATTTGGAAGATGGAAATGGATTTGTTCTTTTTAGCGAACAAGCCTTGACCTACATTCCTTATGTCAAACATCGCGAAATCATAGCCACCTCTACCCTAGATGTAGATGGAGCGACTAACATTAACAATACACTTGATGTCAATAATGGTAGTACAACCAGACTTTCTGGAGATTTATATGTAGAAGGAACGGCCTATTTTACTGATGGTGAATTTCAAAATCTTATCGTTCATCAAAACACTAATCTAAATAAATTGGACGTTGACGGCATTAGTGATTTTAATAATAATGTAAACGTCACCCAAGGTGCGGCTACTGATTTATCAGGAACTTTAGATGTCGATGGAGCGAGTACTTTAAATAATAATTTAACCGTAACTTCAAATAGCCCAACAGACCTTTCAGGTACATTGAATGTTGATGGAAGAACTGACATCAATAACGAACTTTTTGTCAATCAAGAATTTCAAACTCGACTATCAGGACAAGTAACAGTAGATGGACCTTCTTATCTAAATAATTTTGTTTCAGTCAATACAGAAACCACTAGTTCTAATCAATCAGAATTCGAGGCTTATCCACTTAGAGTACAAGGAAGCCAGCAAGGTATTGCCATTCAATTAAATCCAGCTAATCCATCTCGATCAAACAATTACATTTCATTCTGGGGAGGTACAGGTCAAGCTAAAGGAAGAATAGAAGGTAATAATGGACTTACTGGAATCGCAACAAGTGTAGTGCAAGCTACTATTGGGCAGATTCCAGGACTTGATGATATTATTGATTCTGGTGCCGACGAAGATCAACCAGCACCAGACGTAGCCGCTAATGATTATTTTGTAAATGATTATGCTTTTGGCGCGTACAATTTAACTATAGATTTTGTCATGGCAATCATCCGTTTTGGAATTAACGCTGTAGCTGCTTCAGGACTTTGTGTAGCTGGTGATTGTGATGATGCCATTTGGAGTTTTATTGATATGACTGTTGACGGAATTCAACTTGGAGGTTACATCACTTATAATGAATTAAACCTTGGTGTTGCTTTTGAATCTGGAGGTGCTGACTATGCTGAGTTTTTAGAAAAACACAATCATGAAGAGTTAATGACTTTGGGAGATGTTGTAGGTGTAAAAGGAGGAAGAGTTTCTAAAACTTTCACTGATGCAGATAACTATATGGTGGTTTCTGAGAATCCAATGATCAGTGGAGCCATGCCAGACGAAGGCAAAGAATATCTTTATGAACGCATCGCATTCATGGGACAAGTTCCTGTAAAAGTTATGGGAAAAGTTAATCGAGGAGATTACATTTTACCATCAGGGAATGGTGAAGGCATGGCAATCGCTGTAACTCCAAAAGCTATGAAAACTGGAGACTATGCTCGAATTATTGGTATTGCCTGGTCCGATTATAATGGCGACGAACTTTTCAGTTACATCAACACCGCTGTTGGATTAAACACGAATGATTTGGTTGGTGTTGTAGAACAAATGCAATTAGTCATGAATCAGATGCAAAAGGCTATTGCAGAAACCAATGAAAATTACGATCCTGTTTTTTTTGAAACTAATTCAGCAATTGCTAGTGTGCAAAATAATCAAACCATTACTCCTTCACTCAGAAGTCAATTAAAAGTTGATTTTCAAGGTAAGTCGCTTACCCAGGTCATCAAGGAAAACAAATCTATTTTAGAAGAGCACAATTTTGATTTTACTCTTTTTCCATTATTAGAAAAGACATTGGATAATCCTACAAAAGAGAATTTAGAAGAGATGGTAGCTTTTTATACTTCTGTTTTGGAAAATGCTAAAAGCATGGCCCCACGGAAAAACTAGGTATTTCTTAGGCTTGACCAATAGATATATTCTTTTAAAGACTCGTACTAAATTAAATTTTAGTACGAGTCTTTTTCGTTTTAATGGTTTCAGTATTTGTTGCAATAAAATCGAATGAAGAAAAAGGTTTTAAAAATAATCTAAAACCTTGTTATACTTTAAGTACAAAAGGTATTAAAAGTAAAGACTCATTTTTAATCATTAAAATACACAACATAAAACGATGAAAAACATGATCAAATTTACAAAAACAGTATTCTTTCTATTGTTGGTTTTCAACCTGCAAGCTCAAAAAGTAAAACTCAAAGATTTTAAAGTTCAAGCTGAACATGTCAATATTCCTTACATTGGATTTGGCCCGGAAGTAACCACTTATGATTGCCAAGTCGAATGCAATGAAGATGCTTTAAAAAGATACAATACCTCTCCTACAGCTATGGGCAGTAGAATCACTATCAAAGGTTACAACAAAGTAGAAGGTGGTGGAAGTGTAAGCGTAGTTTTAAATATGGGCACACCAAACTCTTCTGCCAGAGAGACCGTTACCCAATCCAAAGAAGACAAAGACAAGAAAAAGTACAATCTCTACAATTACTATTTTGATCTAAATGTAGAAGCTTCTTACAAAATTGCTGATGCGAATGGAAATATTATCCATGAAAATAATGTAGTCAAAAAAGAAAGACTTTCTACTAAGCAATTTAATTCAATGGCAGCATTAATAAAACAATATAAAAATGATTACCCTGCAGCTAAAACTAATGCCATGAGTAAATTAGTTAGTTCAGCGGTTACAGAAATAAACAGAGACATCAACAATAAATTTAGTGTTGGAAAAACGATATCAAACGAGTTTTTTGTAGGTATAAAATCAAAAAGCCATCCTGATGTAAAAAAGTTTGACAAAATCAGAACAACTGTTGAAGAGGCTTTTAAAAAGATGAAAGCAGAAAGCAATGAAGACTTTTTAATGGCTATCCAACCAGCTGTTGAATTTTGGGTAGAAAAAGAATCTGGTTACTCAACTAAAGACAAACAAGAGAAAAAATTAAACTATGCTTGCAGAAAGAATGCAGCACTCGCCTACTACTGGATGGATGATTTTGACAATGCCATCAAATATGCTAAGATGATAGAAGACGGAGATCATAATGCTAAGAAAGGTAAAAAACTCAAAAACGGGATTATCAATGTTCAGGAGCGAATGAAAAAACTGAATTACGAAACGAGACATTTTGCGGTGAAAGTTTCTGAAGAAGACCAAGCAAATCTTCAGGCTTTCAATCAAGAACAAGAAGAGATTTACGGATCTGGAGATATCAGTCGATATCCTGAATTCAACAAAACATTAAATGTAAAAGTTGAAAGTACAGTTGCTCCGGGAAAGATGTTTCATAAAACAGGGAAGGTAAGCGAAGGTTATTTTGTTTATGAACCAGAGGAAGAAACACCTCCGTTTTGGTATTCTCGAAAAATACGTTTTGGGATGGATGAAAATGGAAAGATCAAAAAAGGAAATCCTGTTTACAAAGGTTTAGACTCCTTATTAATTGGAGACATCATGTATCGGGTAAAACCAGTTAGATTAGGTGAAGGACTTATTTCTATGAAACTAAAAAACGGGATCATAGAAGAAGTTAAAAACTTCAAAAAAACTCGCTTAGAAATTGTTCACCCTCCATTCGAAAAAGCAAAAGGCATTGCAGGTAGTGAAATGGAATTGGAATCTACTTTAGCTATATGGCATTTTGAAAAAGAGAAACATTTTTCTCCTGATGGTCTTAGTTTTTATAAATCGATGAAAAAAGCTGTAGGCGATTGTCCTGCTTCTTTGGAATACTTAGACAATATGAAGAAAGAGAATAAGAAGAAAAAATTATTGGCTAAACTTGCTGATAGTTCATATGATGTTGAAGATTTGCATAATATTTTGAATCTTTATGATACTTGTAATTAATTGAATTATTAAGGAGGGCATTTGTCAAATAATCAAATGCCCTCCTTATAATATAATCCTCTTACTCCTCTATCACTTCCATAAAATACCGAAAGCCAATCATCGGAGATCCTTCCTTAAATCCTTCAAATTCATCTTCTGACTCAATTCCTAAATAATAGCCAGAGCTGTTCCAACTCCCACCTTTTGTTCTTCCTTCTTTTAACAACATTTCTGCTACATTGCCACACATATTGTAGATACCTAAATCATTTGGAGAATAAGATTTCACCGGATCTGGATGTTTTGAATTAAAATAAATCTTTGGATGAGGTTTGGAAGCTAGAACAAGCATTTCAGAGTCAGCTTTTAATAATGTCTGAGGAATGTATTTAAATTTAGCTTTAAAATTTCCGTTTCGATCACGGATATTTCCAATCCAAGTATAATCCCCGTAATCTTTTCCTGACCTTGCAGCTACTTTCCATTCCTCTTCAGTTGGTAATCGAAAAATTACTTTTTGGTATTTCCTTTTTGGAAATTGATGGTAAAATTCGGTCATCCATTGACAAAACAATTGAGCACCCTGATGAGAAACATTGACTACTGGAAAATTCTCATAAGCGGGGTGATTACTGTAAGAATCATTTATCATTGGCATGCCATAATACACAAACTTGTCCCAATGATGAGATTCGATTTTAGATTTCTCAAAACTCAATGAATCTCCTTTTTGTAAAAGCGAATTCAAAAATTCCTGATAGGTAAAATTATCTAATTCAAATTTAGAAGCGAATAATTTTTCATTAACTTTCACTAAAGATCTTTCAATTTTCTTATGAGAAAGCGGTTTTATATTATTTTCCTTTTTCAGAATATAGCTCTGGCAAGAATACAAGATTAGAAATAATATTAGATAGATATTTTTCATAACCCAACTGCTTTTTAATCCAATAATTTAGGGATTGGACTCAGGGTGTATTCCTTATTTTTAAATTTCACTTTCTTAGAAATCTTTTGAATTTCATCCAATGATTTATTATTAACATTTGTAGGAAGCCAGCCAACTAGATAGTTTTTATTACCATCTGTCAATTCATAAACAAAGAAATCTTCCGATTCTTGCAAGGCTTCTTTAAATCGAAGATTACCAAAAGTTTCAATAAAACCTTGAAGAATATTCACTGAAGATTTAGCCTCGGCTTTCCCTCCTTTTAAAGTATAAAATCCCGAAGAATGGTAAGCAAACTGACAAGGATTTTGACCTTCATCATCTAACAATTCAAAAACATTAGCTTTTACAACGCCCATTCTCGACATCATTAACAAAGCTCTGGATACATAAACTCCTTGAGCAGCTTCTCCAACAGCAGTCGCATTTACTTTCTCTTTACAATCGTTTCGAGTATCCCAACCATATTCTGAGGCATAAATATTTCGAGCGTGAGGAGGCATATTTTTATTCACCCATTCCCAAGCATTTCGACCATAAAGAAAAGCACTTGATTTACTTTCAGGTGTTGCGATTAAGCGTTCTTTAAACCAACCATTGAATGCTCGGTCATTCAAATCATTTGGATAATTGTGAATATTGACACCATCCAGCAGGCATCTATTTTTTGTATTTAATCGAGTTCCAAAATAATCCTTCCAGTTTGGTCTTTCCCAATTTGCAGCTACTTCATTCTCTAAATGATTTCCTTGAAAAGCTGCAGGAATCAATTTTATTTTAAAATCATCTCCATAATAACTTTGAAAACCTTCCGTAAATCCATCTATAATACCTTGATAAGTTTCCGCTTTCAAACCCCAAGGTTCGTTACCAATTTCTAATACTTCACAGATTTTATAAGCACCATCCTTTGGCGCATAAGCTCTGGCAAAAAGCATAGCATAGGCCTTTGCAGACAAACGCGCATCCCCCCAATCAGATCCTTTAAACCATTGGTTTGGGAAATTATAGGCTGCCTGAATATCTTTTGGAAAATTACTATTTACAGTCGTCAATGTCATTTGTAAATGACCATTGAATTGTTCTGAAACTGACTTTTGATAAATCCAGTTTTGGTTCATATAGTTTTCATAGACATTATAAAAACCTTCTTTCAATTTCTCCTCCATCAATACTTCAAATTCTGGATCAAAGTAAATTAACTTATCTCCTTCTTGCCAATGATTTCGAACTAATGGAACCCCATTTACATCTACTAAAAGCTTCAACCTTTTAATATCTTTCGGATCATGCTTCCTAAGTGTCTCCGGTTTATTTCCATTAGCCTGCCCTACTCCATCATCCCAATAATCTTTGTTCATAAAATGAAAAGTTCGAGCATGAGAAAACACAGTCGGAAGTTTTTTCATCTCCTTAAAATGCCTTTGATTTCCCATGTTGACATTAACCCCATTCAGCTCAAAATAAGTAGGAACTTTACCAGTGTAAAGGTCTTCGGCTTTGCTAGGCAAATTAATACCCATTGGATTTCCAACGGATGTTTTGTCACTATTGATTTTGCAAAATTCGGAACTCACTTTCTGTGCAGACAAAGAGCCTATGGAACCTTTTTCAGAATTACAAGCTGAAAATAAAACTAAGATAATAAGTGGGAAAAATTTATTGTATAAGGGCATGCGCTGGGTCGAAATTGTTTTTTAATGATGATCAAGAAATAGAACGTAATCTCAAACCCAATATTATAAATACTTATTTATAAATTTTAATTTTAAAGCTTAATTATTACTATTGATCAATGCTTATGATCAGGAGGATTATGACCATGAGGAGGTCTCCCCCCAGGAGGAGGTCCTTTTCTTCTTTCTTCTTTAAATATACCTTTCAAACATCGACTCATATAAGGATATTCATCAGTAACAAAGTAAGTATATTGTCCATTCACTTCCACACCATTACATTCATCTAATTGGCCAAGCCCTTCGACATATTCCCAATCAGAAACAAAAGTTCCATCAGGTCTGGTATCTTTTAAAACCTTATCCATGCTTTCTTTTGGATTTCTATAAGAGCAAGCATCTCCTGTTCTTAAGTCTTTTGCTAATTGAAAACTGGGTTTATATTTCCCTTTTTTAGAATAATAAATAGAGAATCCATCAAGAGCAAATCCAACTAAAACAAGATCATTCCCAGTATCTAGCACTTTTACTAAACCCTCAGGAACACCATGGTAATGATAAGCCCCTGTTGGTTGAACATGTGCATGATTAAAGTCAAGTCCTAAATTAACTAAATCTTGAAAGGCTTCAATTCTATAAACTTCTCCTGTTTCGCAAACAAATCTTTCAGCAGTTTCAGGTTCGAATTTCACACCATTTAGAGCAACTCCAGGTTCTCTTACCCATTTGGATTCTCCAGAGAAACTCGGATTTACAGGTAAAGTATATTTTACATCCTGAGCAGAAATAGAATTTGGATTTCCTGCATTAGGAAATGCTCCGGTAGGGTGATTCGGCAATCCATTTGTTTTCATAATGCGATTCCCATTCTTTATTTGAACATAGGTCTTTGTATCATATTTTGCATCTGTAATTGTATAATCCTTTTGAAAATTTAATTGAGAAATATCTGTACTTGACAATGCTGAATTTGATCCTTTTTTAACATCATTAAAACCACAACTCATCAAAGATATAATAAATACTAAAATTAAAAATTCTTGAATTCGCATGTTTTATTTTTGAAAAGGTACCTTAATAAAAAGATTAAAACCTAATTAAAGAGAATACAAAAGACCAATCGGAAAGAAGATTAATTCCTTCGGGGGCCATTTCTTCCTCTTTTAGGTTTTGGTGCATTTTGAAATTCTTTTTTAGAAATGAAACCATCCTTATCTGTATCGATTTCTGAAAAACGATCAGATAATGGACCTTTAACTTCCGATTGAGAAAGTTTCCCATCATTATTGGTGTCCATTTTAAAAACTTCTTCTACACTTGGTGGTCCTTGTTTTTCACCTCGTTTCTTATTTTTAGTTTGAACCTCAGATTGATTATAATTTGCTACTTCTTTTTTCGACTTACAAGCCGTGGTAGTGACCATCAAGGTCATAGAAAACAATAAGGAGAGCAATAATAGATTAGATTTCTTCATACTGGTCTTTATTTTTTTTTAAATAGAATTAAAAGAACCTGCTTTCATCCCCTTCTTTTTATAAAAATAGGAGGGCAGTTTTATAAAGACAATCAAAAAACTAATTGACCTACTTTTTTTATGAAATATTTTATTATTTATAAAATTATAGAAATGTCGATCTTAAGACAAGGCGCTTATTTGTTCTTATCCGTAGATTTCTCAACAGAACTTGCATGGTCTTTTATTAAATACCACTTCTCTTCAACTTTTTCTAAATCATAACTGACGATCATTCGATTGAAATAAGGTTCACCATTTCTTTCTGCTTCTCGATAAACAACCTCGACAATTGACATCCCTTGAGTCTCTCCTGCTTTAGAATTTAAAATCTTCGTTTCAAAAGTCCAGACCGTAGTTGTGTCGCTAAACCACTCCGAATGGTATTTCATAAAATCAGCATTGGTGCTTGTAATTTCCGATCCAGGAAGAATTAATTGCATGTTTCCATTTGGTGTCAAAGTAGATTCCATAATTTTTAAATCCCGATTCACGACTGAAGCC
>CAKZTD010000463.1 GCA_937921595.1 uncultured Saprospiraceae bacterium | reverse complement strand
TCTCAATCCAGTTATTTTATACCGAACCGTCGAACAATACATAGGTAGCCCGGATAATGCCTTACTAGGCCTTAATTTAAAGTGGAACCTTTTTAACCGATTTCAATTATACGGACAAGTCATGCTCGATGAATTTAAATTTAATGAACTTTTTATTGAAAGACGTGGCTGGTGGGCAAATAAATATGGAATTCAAGCTGGTTTGAAATACATCAATACTTTTGGAATTGATCACCTGGACACCCAGTTTGAATATAATTCAGTCCGCCCTTACACCTATACTCATAGAGATAGTTCAGCTAGTTATGCTCATTATAACCAACCATTAGCACATCCAATTGGAGCTAACTTTAAGGAGGTGGTTTTAAAAGCTCGATATCAACCAATCAACAAATTGACTATCGACTCTCGTCTATTATTTATGAACTATGGAGAAGACGATGGACTCATCACCAACTGGGGAACGGACATCAATCTTCCACATACGAGTAGGGAGCAAGACATCAATAATGAAATAGGGCAGGGGATAGGTACAGAAACGGTATTATTTGGACTTGATATTAGTTATGAAGTTTTCCATAATGGCTATATTGATTTACATTATTTTTATAGAAAACAAGACAGTGACTTGGACGATCGAGATAGAACAACGAGTTATATTGGAGGAGGTTTTAGAATGAATATTTCGGACAGAAGGAATGAGTTCTAAAAAAAGGGAGATTTCTTTTTAAAAAGAAACCTCCCTTTTTCAGTTGTTTATTTACTAGAAGAAAACCATTTCCGAACCGAGCCACGAGGTAGGATTTGCCATGCCCTCTCGTGAAAATAATAAATTACAATTTTAATTATAAACTCTAATCCAGCAACAATAGTTGATTTTTCTAAAGCATCTTCACAATCTGCCCCTTTAAAAACAAAGTAAGCGAGTAAAAAAGTAGTAGACGTTGCTATTATCCGCCAAGTAACAGCCTTTAGGACACTTCTCGTGTGAGACTCTTGTTTTTTAGTCATTTTTCTTTTCAATTCTTAAATGATCATCCCTGCTCCAACTGTCTCGTTTGTTCCTTCATCTATTAAAATAATAGATCCTGTAATTCGATTTTTACGATAAGCATCATAGAACAATGGCTTAGTTGTGCGAATTACAATCCGCCCAATGTCATTCATTTTGATTTGAATATCTTCTTGGTCTCTATGCAACGTATTGATATCCATTCGATACCGAACTTCTTTTATCACACAACGAGCTTCTTGAGTAGTGTGCATTATCCCATATTTTCCTCTCGGCTGAAGCGGTTTTTCATTAAACCAACAAATCATCACCTCTAAGTCTTGACCAACTTCCGGTTGATTATTCTCCCGAACGATCATATCTCCTCTACTTACATCAATATCATCCTCTAGTAATACGGTAACAGACTGAGGTGGAAACGCTTCCTCTAATTCACCTTCAATCGTATCAATTTTTTTGATAGTAGAAGAAAAACCTGAAGGAAGTACTACTACCTTATCTCCTTTTTTCATAATCCCTCCAGCAATTCGTCCTGCATAACCTCTATAATCATGAAATTTATCTGTATTAGGTCGAATTACATATTGGACAGGGAATCGTGAATCTATAAAGTTATGATCACTTGCAATATGTACATTCTCCAAATAATACATTAAAGTAGGGCCTTCATACCATGGAGTTTGTTCTGATCTATTGACTATATTATCTCCTTTCAAAGCAGAAACAGGGATAAAATGAACATCTTTTACATCTAATTTTGCAGCAAATTTTTCAAAATCTTCCTTGATGTTTTCATAAATTGTTTCATTATAATCAACAAGATCCATCTTATTAATACATACCACTAAATGCGGTATCTGTAATAATGAAGCTATTATTGCATGCCTTTTGGTTTGTTCTACTACACCATTTCTTGCATCTATTAATACCAAAGCGACATTAGCAGTAGAAGCACCGGTCACCATATTCCGAGTATACTGGATATGACCTGGTGTGTCTGCAATAATAAATTTTCTTTTTGGAGTGGAGAAATACCTATAAGCTACATCAATTGTAATTCCTTGCTCCCTTTCTGATTTTAGGCCATCTGTAAGTAAAGCAAGATTAACCTCCGATTCGCCACGTCTCAAGCTACTAGCTTCAATCGCTTCCATCTGATCTTGATAAATAGATTTACTATCATAAAGCATTCTACCAATCAAAGTACTCTTACCGTCATCAACACTTCCCGCAGTAGTAAACCTTAACAATTCTGAAGACTGAAAATCCATATTATATGTTTTAACTCTAATTAGTGTGTTTTATAAAATAATACTTTTGAATCACCTAGAAATACCCCGTTTTCTTACGATCCTCCATAGAAGTCTCTGATCGTTTATCATCTGTTCGACCTCCTCTTTCAGTCATTCGTGTTGTGGCTACCTCTTCTATTATTCCTTCAATTGTTGTCGCATTTGATTGCCAAACCCCAGTACAGGTAACATCCCCAATAGTTCTACACCTCACCATCATCTCTTTAACTTCTTCATGAGGTTTTTTAGGTATGAATTCACTATCTGCTAGTAATGTTCCATCTCTCTCAAAGACCTTACGCTTATGAGCAAAATACAAGCTTGGAAGTTCAACTTTTTCCATAGCCAAATATTGCCAGACATCTAGCTCTGTCCAATTACTAATTGGGAATATTCTAAAATGTTCTCCAAATTGTTTTTTTCCATTGAAGAGGTTCCAAAGCTCAGGTCGTTGATTTTTAGGATCCCATTGACCAAACTCATCCCGATGCGAAAAGAAACGTTCTTTAGCTCTTGCTTTTTCCTCATCCCTTCGAGCACCTCCCAAAGCAGCGTCATATTTACCTTGCTCTAAAGCTTCTAATAATGCGACAGTCTGTAAGCTGTTACGGCTTGCATTAAACCCTTTCTCCTCCGTTACCATTCCTTTATCAATAGCTTCCTGGACAGAACCAACAATGAGTCTTGCTCCGATACGCTCTACCATGGCATCCCGATACTCTATAGTTTCTTTGAAGTTATGCCCTGTATCTACATGTAATAATGGAAAAGGGATTCGAGCTGGATAAAAAGCTTTTTGAGCTAAATAAACCATAAGAATAGAATCTTTCCCTCCTGAAAACATCAGCACAGGGTTTTCAAACTGAGCTGCTACTTCCCTTAATATAAAAATCGATTCTGATTCTAGCTCTCTAAGGTGATTTAAATGATAATCCATCAATTTGTTTTTATAATGGGTAATATATAATTAAGTATGTTATTCACTGATTCTTGGACATCTTGATTTTCTGTTCTAATTTCTAAAGCTGGTTGAATAGGGTTTTCATAAGGAGAGTCAATACCTGTAAATCCTTTTATTTCACCATTTCGAGCTTTTCTATACAAACCTTTAACATCTCTTGCTTCACAAATTTCAATTGGAGTGTTGATATATATTTCTATAAAATCATCTTCTCCAACTATAGACTTTGCAAATGTCCGAATGTCACGTGTAGGACTTATAAATGAATTGATTGTTATGATTCCACTATTGAGATAAAGTTTAGCGATTTCAGCTATTCTCCGGATATTTTCTTTTCTGTCCTCTATTGAAAATCCTAAATTGCTATTGATCCCACTTCGAATATTATCTCCATCCAAGACCTGAGCAAAAAAACCTTTGTTAAATAATTCTCGCTCCAAAGCCTGCGCAATGGTACTTTTACCTGAACCAGACAATCCGGTTAGCCAAAGTACTTTTGCTTTTTGATTAAGCAGCTTTTCTCTATCTTCTCTTTGAAGCAATCGATCAAAAATAGGGTGTATATTATCCAAAAAGGTAATTTTTTCTCTGAAAAAGCCGCAAGTTCTATAAATGTTTTATCATATTCAAGTAATATCGAATACAAATCATTTCAAACCTTTTTTTTCTTTTCTAATGATTATAGAAATCATTTAGCGTAAGCTAACATTATTAAGCAGAAGACTACTCTTGACAATTTAATTACTTGGAGGCACACCCAATAGATCAATTCTTTTTGTCCCTTTCAAATCCTAAGATATTACATTTGGCCAATTCTTTTCAAATCATCATCTTTACACTTTTAATAAGTCTTTAGGAAAGAGAAAAGTAACAACGCGAATTAATATCATAAACTAATTATTTTAATTTGGTGTTGTACAGTAAAATTGAAAAAACTTATACATGAAATCACTACAACAATTAGCAAAAGAAAAAATCTTAGTACTCGACGGAGCAATGGGTACTATGATCCAACAATATAACCTAGAAGAAGAAGATTATAGAAGTGAACGATTTGCAGATTTCCATAAAGATGTAAAAGGTAACAACGACCTTCTTTCAATCACTCAACCCCAGATCATCGAAGCTATTCATAAAGCTTATCTAGATGCGGGTGCTGATATTATTGAAACGAATACCTTCAGTTCGACGACTATTGCCCAAGCTGATTATGATATGCAAGAGCTAGCTTATGAGATGAATTTTGAATCAGCAAAGGTCGCTCGAAAAGCTGCCGACGATTATACCAAGATGAATCCAGACAAACCTCGGTTTGTTGCAGGAGCTCTCGGACCAACTAATCGAACTGCTTCACTTTCTCCAGACGTCAACAACCCAGGTTATCGAGCAGTTACATTTGATGAATTAGTAAAAGCTTATCACGAGCAAGCAAAAGGACTGATGGAAGGCGGCGCAGATATTTTTTTGGTAGAAACAATTTTCGATACACTTAATTGCAAAGCTGCACTTTACGCAATCGATGTACTTTTTGAAGAAAAAGGAAAGAAACTCCCAATCATGATTTCTGGAACCATCACTGATGCCAGTGGTCGAACACTTTCTGGGCAAACGGTCGAAGCATTCTGGATTTCTGTAAATCATATGAATCTTTTTAGTGTCGGTTTAAACTGTGCATTAGGTGCTCAAGAAATGCGAGAGCATATTGAAACGCTTTCTAAAATTGCAGATTGCAATGTAAGTGCCTACCCAAATGCTGGTCTTCCAAATGAGTTTGGAGAATACGATCAGGAGGCTGATGAAATGAAAAATTATATCCGCGATTTCGCATCGAGTGGATTTGTAAATATAATCGGTGGTTGTTGTGGAACA
>CAKZTD010000462.1 GCA_937921595.1 uncultured Saprospiraceae bacterium | reverse complement strand
GGATCAACAGGGATGGAATAATTTCCGTCAAAATCTGTGGAACCTCCAGCTACAAAAGCACCGTTTTTATTTAAAACTATATTGGCGTAAAGTAATTCTTCTCCAGTATCTTCAGTGGTAACTTTTCCATAAATAGAAGTAGCTTGCCCGTAAGTCAAAACTCCACAAAAAATAAAAAAGATAAAGGAATAAAAAGACTTCATAAAATAGGGTTTTGTATTTTTATTTGATGCTTAATTGTAGTTTTCTTGTATTTAGTTTTCTGCAGCGGATGTTCCTCCCATTAGTTCATCTAAAGGAATCATAATATTTAGAGAATCCGTTTTATTTTGAGAAATTACTTTTCCAGAAACTCGTATTCCTTCTATATAATAATCTGTTCTTTGGTTGCGTCGACTTACTATCGTAACACCAGATTCTTTCTCTTGTGATAAACCTGCTTTTGTTGCAGAAAATGCTGTCTGATTTTTAGTTGGAAGGTTTTTTATCTGTACTGGATTGAGGTTAGCACTTTTATCTTGGGCATTATTTTTTACTTTGTATTCTGCAGAATGATTGGCCGTTGAAGCAATTGGAGTACTTAGAGAAATATTTAATTTTATGTTCTGGTTTTTATCAATGGATACATCTTTAATAATGAAAGTTGGGTATCCTGTATAAGAAACATGGAGTGAATATTTTCCTGGATCAACTGGGATGGAATAATTACCTTCAAAATCAGTGCCTCCTCCAGTTGCGAAGACATCATTTTTGTTTAGAACAATGTTCGCATAAATTAATATCTCTCCGGATTCCTCGTCGGTGACTTTTCCATAAATAGAAGAAGATTGAGCATTGATTGATCCCATCGAAAATATGAAAGCAAAGAGTATGTAAAATATATTTTTCATAGCTAAATAGGTTTAAAAATTACCGATAGAAACACCAGGCGTACTCAATAAAAGTTCATTTACATTTTTATTAGGTTCATTTCTGATTTGTTCTGAAGTGATAGTTTTTCCTGTGCTAGTATCTTCTTGATTTATTAGTGGGACGATCCAGTAAAAGCATCCGTAACAACAACTTAATTCTACACCTGGAGCCATTGAAATGTCTAATTTAGTTTCTTGTCCTCCTATTACAATTATATCTGTAATCTCATGATCCGGATATCCAGTATAAGAAATTTTTAAATCATAAGTTCCTGGATCAAGAGGGATGGAATAATTGCCTTCAAAATCTGTACTGCCACCTGTTACGTATACTCCATTTTTATTTAGAACAATATTAGCGTAAAGCAATTCTTCTCCGGTTTCTTCGTCTGTGACTTTTCCATGGATGGAAGTGTTTTTAGGAAGTTCTTTTTGATAGAGTTCTTTATCACCAATTAAGGGGAAACTACAATTGGTTACTGTTATTGAATCAGGATTGATTCCTTGCTTTAATTGAATGTCTAGTTTTGTTCCTTGTCCTCCTTTTATAATAACATCCGTGATCACATAATGTGGATATCCAGTATAAGAAATCTTTAAATCATAAACCCCTGGATCAAGAGGGATGGAGAAATTACCTTCAAAGTCTGTGCTTCCACCTGTTGCGAAAATACCATTTTTATTTAAAATTAAATTAGCGTAAAGTAATTCTTCTCCGGTTTCTTCATCCGTGACTTTTCCATAAACAGAAGAAGATTGAGCACTTACTGTAGTGATTGAGAATACCAGAAGAAATAAAATGTAAATCGCTTTTTTCATAATTATTTTTTTACTAAGATCGCTTTATATTGCCCTTTGCGAATGTCTTTTTTGCACAGTACTAATTTTCCATTTGTCAGTTTTAAAAAATACTTTGGCTTTAATTTAAAAACACCAGATTCAAATGCAGTATTTGCTTTTTTTAATCGTTCAGCATTTGATCTTCCTGGAGCCATTATCAAAGAAATTTCGTTTCCTTTTTTTATATAACTCCCATGGATCTTAGTTTTTTTAATCCCACTATTTAATGAAAACCAAGAATATTGAAACGTTCCATCTGTATCGAAATACAAGGATTCTCCAGTTTGTAAATCAGCATCAATTGATTCGTAATGACCAGTGAAGTCTAGTTGTTTATTCAAACCTAATGTTGATCCGAAGTAAATTATACCAACGATGCTGAGCGAAAAAATGACTTTCATATTTCTGTGAGTTATTTTCAAAATAGGAAATACTTCATTTGGGAACTACGTTTAATTATACTCTTTTAAGTTTAAAGTTGACGTCAGGAAACTGTAACTTGAAAGTAGAAGATAATGGCAGGTTTGTAACTTGCCTGTAATATGAAAATATCAACAAATTCAGTTCTCAATAATCTCTGTACGCTTTAATTTTTGTTTAATTACTACAATATCCGAAGCCGCAATTTTATTCCCACCAATCCAAATTTTACTAAGTTTTTTATTGCGAATGATCTGGTCATTAATAGTAATCAATTCATTATTCAAAACAGAGAACTCTTCTAGTTTTCGAAGATTATAAACTTCCTCAGGAATTTCAGAAAGGCTACAATGTTCCATCGATAAAATCTCAAGAGAGGAAGCCTTTTCAATAATATTCAAATCCATTTTTCTATCAGAAATATCCACCCAATCAAGGATGAGTGTTTTCAATTTTCTAAGAGAAATATTTGAATCAATAGACTTAATTGGATTGTCACCAATATTCAAATGTTTAATTTTTGATAAAACATTGACCTCAAGTGGGATGACCTCAATGTTGTTTCCATAAAGGTTTAGAGATAGTAATTTTTGAGAATGGAAAATAAATTCAGGAAATTCATTTAAATAATTTCTCTCAATGTTTAAGGTCTTTAAAAAAGGAAGCTTTATATTTTTTGATACTTTAGAAATACGGTTTCCACTGAGATCAATGTTTTCAATAAATTGTAATTGGTTTAATTTTTCGTTGATTTCTTTAAGATCATTTTCTCCAAGGTCGATTGAATGCAACTCTTTTGCCTGATCCAAAATTTCGTAAGGAAAGAATCGAAATTTATTATCATAAAGCACTATTTCTTTCAAATCCTTTAAAAAAGATAAATCTACACCCTCTAAATTTTCGATTTTATTATGCGCCAAATTCAAATGAATCAGTTTCTCAAACTGCAAAATCTCTTTCGGGAAAGTCGTTAAGTCTTGTTGTTTTAAATCCAAATAATAAACACGTAAAGGATCTTCCTGCATGGCTTCCTCAATAGAAGTGAAAACTTTCTCCTTGTTTCCATCATATTGAGCAATGAGCACATTTGAAAAAAACGCAATCAATAAAAAAGAGTAAAGGGCTTTCATAACTTTTATTTTTTCACCTCCTGAATTACCTAGAGTAAATTTTCTAAAATCATAGCTTTATATTTTTTGTTGAAAAAAACCGGACGACACTATTTATGAAGCTTTCCTGTCTGAATTAATTAATCTGGCCGTCCGGTTTATATGGTTGCTGATTCTAAGGTATATTAAATAAATAAAGAATATGCTCAATAATTACGGATAAGTCAGGTTTTTGATTGCCTCCTCCCGATGCCTTTTACCTTGAAAATAAGCCGCTTTTTAGTTCTCTAAACCCCATTAAATATGTACTTTTGCAAATCTTTTGAGGAAACCCAGATTTTTCCATTCTTTTTAAAACACATTCATGGCAACAAAAAAGATAAAATCAGCATTGATATCTGTTTTTTCTAAAGACGGTTTAGAAGAAATAGTTAGAGAATTGGACAAATTAGGTGTTCAATTGTATTCAACAGGAGGGACACAACGATTTATCGAAGCGCTCGATATAAAAGTTGAAGCAGTTGAAAACATCACTTCTTATCCTTCAATCTTAGATGGTCGAGTCAAAACCTTGCACCCAAAGGTGTTTGGAGGATTACTTGCCAGAAGAGAAGAAGGACACTTGGCTCAATTAAAAGAATATGATATTCCAGAAATTGATCTCGTGATTGTGGATTTATATCCATTCGAAGAAACAGTAGCTAGTACTGATGATGAAGCTCAAATTATCGAAAAGATCGATATTGGAGGAATTTCATTGATTAGAGCAGCAGCCAAAAATTATAATGATGTAGTCGTTGTTCCTTCAAGAGACGAATATTCAATGATTTTCGACTTATTGAAAAATAAAGGAGGCAGTACAGATATTGAAGATCGAAAAGAATTAGCTCGTCGAGCATTCAAAATATCTTCTCATTACGATACAGCAATTTATGGATTCTTCAATGAAGGATCAGATGATTTAGCTTTCAAGCATAGCATTGGAACTTCTCAGGTGCTACGATACGGTGAAAACCCACATCAGCAAGGTGTCTTTTTTGGAGAGCTTGATGAGATGTTCGATAAATTAAGTGGAAAAGAACTTTCTTATAATAATCTGGTAGATGTAGATGCTGCGGTTAATTTGATGGCAGAGTTTAGAGATGGAGAACCAGCGTTTGCAGTTTTAAAACATACCAATGCTTGCGGTGTAGCCGTGAGGCCAACTTTGATTGAAGCTTGGAAAGCCGCTTTGGCTGGTGATAATGTTTCTGCTTTCGGAGGAATTCTGATTTGTAATAGACCAATGGATCTAGAAACTGCTCAAGAGATTGATCAATTATTCTACGAAGTATTGATCGCACCTGACTTTAATGCAGATGCTTTTGAGTTTTTATCAAAAAAGAAAAAACGAGTTCTTTTAAAAATTAAAAAATTCCATGTCAACCAGCGATCTTTCAAAAGCTTGTTAAATGGCGTGATCGAACAGGATACTGATTTAAAATCGGAAAAAGCGACAGATTTTGAAGTGATGACGAATACGGCTCCTTCAGATGCTCAGATTGCAGATTTAATATTTGCCAACAAATGTGTAAAACACCTTAAGTCAAATACGATCGTTATCGCTAAGAATAATCAATTGTTAGGAATGGGGTGTGGACAAACAAGTAGAGTAGATGCTTTGCGACAAGCTATCCTTAAAGCAAAACATTTTGGCTTTGATATTACAGGAGCAGCAATGGCTTCAGATGCATTTTTCCCGTTTCCGGATTGTGTAGAAATAGCTAAAGATGCAGGAATCGCAGCGGTCATACAACCAGGAGGATCAATAAAGGATCAGTTAAGTGTGGACTATTGTAATGAGCATGGCGTTCCCATGGTGAAAACTGGTGTGCGACACTTTAA
>CAKZTD010000461.1 GCA_937921595.1 uncultured Saprospiraceae bacterium | reverse complement strand
AATTGTAGATCCATTAGAACAGTCGATGATCGTTCCTGAACAAGGAACACAGACCACGGTAATATTGCATTGTAAAACTTCTTGCTCGTCATCAACTGTACAAGGGTTTCCATCATCACATGGTAATATAACCGTTGGCCCAGAAGCACAATCTAAAACAGTACCGCCACCACAAGGAATACAAACAGAACCATCACAATCCAAAGTAGTCACCGTTTCACCAGAAGTACAAGGATCACCATCATCACAAGGCAGAGTGGAAGAAGGCCCAGAAGCACAATCTAAAACAGTACCGCCACCACAAGGAATACAAACAGTTCCATCGCAATCTAAAGTAGTTTCCATTTCACCAGTGGTACAAGGATCACCATCATCACAAGGTAGGCTGGAAGACGGTTGAACATTACATCCACAACTGGTGCCATAATAATCTACACAAACTTCAACAAGACTACAATCAAATCCACCTGGAATATCATAAGTGACGCATAATGTATAATTAGCGTTAGGTGTAAGGTCAGAATATTCAGGATTAAAACCAGAAGAGACACCATTCGCATTAGGAACAGGGTTAGGTATAATATTCCCACAATCGCTAGCTTCTTGAAGCTCCCAGGTGATCGTAATATCTCCTGGAAAACATAATGGACTTCCATCATCAATTATATTTGCAAAACCTAAGAAACCAGAGGCGTCAGAAATAGCGGAAAAACAATTGGTAACCGTTGCAGGACCTGTAATTGGGCAATCAGGTGCCCAGCATGTTAAATAAGATCTATCATCATAAGTTGGAACATCTCCAATTGGACAATCAGGCGAAGCACAGGTGCCGCATGAAGTACTTCCTCCACTATTGTCATATAACCAGACCCAATTTTCAGTCAAGCTACTGCAATCATTTGTTATAAATTCAATATCTACACAAAAACTATAGCTTGTATTGGCACTAACTGTATATAAATTACCATTTCCAAATGGGGTAGGGCCATCCGATAGAACTTCTGTTCCGCACCCAGCGTCATAAACATGAAAAGTTCTTGTAAAACAATTTCCTGGACCTAATATTCCTATTGCATTAAGAAAACCTACTTGAGTTTCAGCAGGTCCGGTAGTGTATTCCCAACATAGTTCATAGGAGGTTCCACTACTTGCAGGTAGGTCAGGGTTAATATCATATAGTGCAGCGGTACTAAAAATATCATTATAATCATCTTCCGCTTCAGACGGACAATCAAAATGTGCTCCACCACAGATAGGGTTTCCACATTCGCAAGGTGAAGGCACCATAGCGCAACTTATACCAAGATCTGCTACAATTTCACAAGCAGAGGCTCCAGAATTAGGGCTTGAATCATATAATATTTCCTCTACACATCCATCAACATCGACACATAGTACAAAGGTTACATCGTCAGATGCAGCACCAAAAATACTTCCATCCTCATAACTTAAAACATTATCCTGGTTCTCATAAATATTCCAATCAGAATCATTAACTATTGAGTTTATCAATGCTCCAGTTGTTGCTGTGAGTGGCTCAGTAAGATTACCAGACGCAGGAAAGGAGATTGGATAAGAGCCAGAAACAATAGAAGGAGTATTGGAGGCAGAATTGAATTGTAGAACGAAACCATAAAACCCTAAGTCTAACCCTCCTAATTCAGTAGTGAGTGTTAAACAATAGGTAGTTGTACCATCTCCATTGTCTGTTTGACTGTCGACGACAATTGTACTTCCATCACAAGCAAAGCTATGAATGCTATGAAAAAAGAGAAATGTTAAAATTGTAAGTATTCGTTTTATTTGTTCCATCTCGAAAATAGTTAAGTGTCTTGAATGGGTTAGGCAAAGTGTAAACTAGCGACCTGGAATTGTAGAAAATTCCTATAAGTTTCGCAGTAACAATTTAGATAAGAAATTTAACGAACCACTGTCTTTGTTTTTGATAGATGTGCGAAAACCATGAATCAGGACGGTTTTTGATGTACTGATTCATGGTTTTGGTACATTTTCGAGCTTTTATAACCTTTACTTAGACTTATCTTTAATGATAATCTACTTATTCGAATCTTATCATTTAAAAAAACTAATCATCTATTTATAGATGATAGAACTAAGTAGAAAAAACGAACTCAAACAATTTTTAAATAGACCAAAATTTTTAATCATGAAAAAAAATTACAGCCAATCTTATTGGATTTTAATCTTCTCGTTGTTTTTTGTAAACTCATTGTTGTGTCAACTTACAGTTGCACCTTTATCTTGCTACCCTCAGTATAATTCTGTAGCTGAAATGAATGCTGCTGCTGTGACAAGTAGTGGAGCAACTCCTTTTGCTACCTGGAAAGGTGTGTATGATTATGCTATTGCAAATAGTATTTCAACAATTGATTTTGTAACAGGGACCTACGAAGTTGGTGTTTCTACTAATTGGGGAGATTCTGATGGCGGATTTATTCTTCAGTCTGGAATGACTGTAAATGGAAATGGTTCAGTGATTGATGCAGCAGGAATAAGTAATATGGCTTTTGCAACACTTTCCAGTAATGCCACAATAAATGGTTTTACGTTTTATAAATTGTCTGGAACGACAACATCCGGAGCGATAACGGTGCCTTCTTCAGCAGATAATTGGACGATTAGTAATTGTAATTTTGATAACTGTAATAAAAATACAGATGCAGTAAGTGTTGCAATGGGATCAACTTCTACGGGAATAATTATTGGCTGCAATTTTTATAGAAATAGTAACCCGGCTGCCACTCATCCTCCAGGGGAACCTGATAATACGGGAACCGCTACAGCAAGTGCAATGGCTATTACAGGTAGCCTTACTTCTGATTTAAACATTATTAATAGTACGTTCTCTTGTAACTTCAGAAATGTGGGTGGTGGAGCCATCCAAATTCATGATGATGTACATGTTGACTTTTCTGGTTGCACGTTTGAGCGTAATGAAGCCAATGTTAGTGACGGTGGAGCAGTCTCCATAAGAAATGGTGCGGAAGTAAGTTTTATGGATACAAATTTCTATAATAATTTTGGATCTGGTTCAGCTTCTAATACACCTAGAGGTGGAGCATTGGATATTCGAAGTGGTTCTGATGTAACCATTACCGGAGGTAAATTTTATGGAAATACAGTAAATGATAATGGAGGAGCTATCCATGTTGAAGGCAGTTCAAGTGCTGGTAGCGAATGTAATGTATCCATAAATGGGGCAATATTTGAGGCTAATACTGCGAATTCTTCCAGTAAAGATGGAGGGGCTATTTTCATGAGAAGTTATTATGATGTTGATATAACCAACTGTTTGTTTGTAAATAATGAATGTGCTGATAATGGTGGTGCAATAGGAACTTATACCAACAGTCAAGCACCTCGAAATTTGGACATATCACAATGTAGTATTGTAGATAGTAATTCTGGATCAGGGGAAGGAGCAATTGATGAAGGTACTTCAGCAGCGGTTACTAATCTTACTAATATTGCTTATTGGATGAATTCGCCACTTAATAAAGAAGGGTCTTTTGAAACGAATACAGGGGAGAGTACAGGGACTGCTTTGACTGAAGCTAATAATTATCAAACAGGAGGAACTGCTGGATGGACAGGAACTTATAACTCTGCTACTGGTGCCACAGATTGCCCGAGTACAACAGCTGTTGCAAACGATTGTGAAGATCAGGGATCTATCTCTGGAGTTACTTTTGATGATTCAGATAATAACGGTATTAATGATGTTGACCTACTAGATGGAGTGTTAGTAGAGTTGTTTAATTGCGATGGTACTCCAACCGGACAATCAGTAATAACTAGCCTCTCAGGCGAATTTTATTTTGGAGGTTTAGCAAATGGAAGCTGTTTTTATGTAGTCTTTACTGCTCCAGGTGGTTTTGACCCTACAATTCAGGATGCTTCAGGAGCTGATAGTACAAATGATAGTGATGTAAGTTCAGCTACGAATCAATCTCCTCAAATTACTATTAATACAATTGCGAATAGTATTGACATGGATGATGACACCTCTAATGAGACTCATTACATAACGGTAGATGCAGGTTTTACAAGTGCTCCTTTACCTGTTGAGATTTCATACTTTAAAGCTAATGCTAAGGATTGTGAGACTATCCTTGATTGGGAAACCGCGTCAGAAGAAGGCAATGATTATTTTGAAATTGAAAGAAGTACGGATGGACGTAGTTTCGAATCCTTAGGTATAGTTGAAGGAAAAGGAACTTCTTTTTCAGTTCATCAATATTCTTTTACAGATAATAGCCCAAGGGTTAATTCTGAAAATTATTATCGATTAAAGCAAGTTGATTTTGATGGGACAGTTGCTTATTCTCAGATTAGAATTATTGATCATCAAGGATGTAAAGATCAATTTGGAATCCAAAGTTTCTATCCAAACCCTTTCAATGAAGAATTGATTATTGAATTAGGAACGTTTGAAAATGAAACACAGGTAACTTTAGAACTGATAGATGTTTTAGGAAGTCAAATTAAGTTTGAAAAAATTCAAATAGAAAGTAATGGTAAAATAAAAATTCCTACGGAATCTCTTAATGTAGGTGTTTACTTTGTTCGAGTTATGGTTGATGGAAACCTGTTTACAATTAAAACTTGCAAACAGAAATAATTTTTTTATAAACAATTGTGGCTATTTGGAAAGGTATTTTTTATAAGATAACAATTGAAATTAGAATAAGAGTCTTCTTGGGTTTTGACGATATATTTTAGATACTAGAAACTACACAAGAATAGAATCTATAAGAAATCTAAGAAGCTCTTATTTTATTTTACAAGAAGAGAATACAATCGATCCATTCCATCTTCACTAACCCAAAGAATTACATTTACACCATTATGTATTTCATGTTCTGATATATTTAAATCGTATTTTACTTTATTCTGGTTTAAATTTAAAGAGTTTGAAAAAGTAATTTGACCTAAAGAATTTATAATGTAAACCATTCCCTTTTGTGAGTTTGGTAAATAGGGGAACTCTAAGTTTAGATAGCCATTTTGAAACGGATTGGGATAAACTTTAAGTTGTACAGATTCATTGCTATTAGATTGGTTTAAAGATATTGCATTTAAAAAAAGGTCCTCATCAAATTCATATAATTGTAGTCCTCCTCTAATTCCTCCAATAATCAGAAAACCCTCATCCATATCATTCGAAAGAACTGTAGGGCTTGCATTAGCACCCGTTTCTACGAATTGAAGATCAGAATCAATGGATTCGAAATTAGTAAAAGACTCATCCACACCTTTAAAACTTAAGACTTTTCCTTCAATTGTTCCTACAAATAAAATTCTTGAAGAGTCAAGGTTAGGGCTAAATAAAAATGGAACAGAATAACCAAGGACAGAATTCTGAGGTCGGACATCAATTGCTCCATAAAAATCATTTTCTAATTCAAAAGAGAAATCTTCTGAGTTTCCATTATTCTTATAATAAAAAACCCTGCCTTGTGCTTCTCCTGATAAGATGTCAAAATCCCCATCATTATCAATATCCACCAAATGAGGTGTTGCAAAATAACCAACATCCAGATCTAGTTCTATGATATTGTTTAAGTCAAAATTCATGCTCTGGCCAAGAATAGCGATATTTTCTAAGTAGAAAATTTTTCCAAAATAATCACCAAAAATCAGATCACTATCACCATCATTATCTAAGTCTCCAAAAGTAGCCTTAATATGAGAGTAATTTAGATTACTAAAACCCATCCAGTCTTTTTCTATCAGTTCAAATTCAGGAGAATCCAAGGAGCCAGTATTTTTGTAAAGACTAAGATAGGCCGAATATATATTTGCATTTGGACCAGTAGCGATACCTCTATTACTGATAATGAGATCAGGTAATTCGTCTAAGTCATAATCTACAATGGTTGGATTACTATACGCGCCATGGTCAATCATTTCATCTTGTAAAAAATTATCTTTATCAAATTCCCAGACTGGCCACTCATTTTCATTATCGAGATTATTATACAACCAGATGTTGTTTTCAGCTTTTCCATTGAAAGACGAACTAATGACCAATTCCTTTTTATTATCATTATTCATGTCAAGAAAATAAGCTGCTGGAAAATTTGGTAGATCAATAAGGATACCCTCCTCAGGAAATAGGCTGTCCACATCGGTCATTAATGCTTCTTCTGTTGTTCCACCATTTGTAAGGAATGCTAGATTTTTGCTATTCCCAAAACCTCCAATCAAATCAAGATCATTGTCATTTTCATAATCAAAAAACAACATTCTCGTTGATCCTGTATGAGGGAGTAAAGATGAAAATTCTATGCTATCACAAGTGATGCCCAAATTAAAACTAAAATTGTCTTGATCTTCGTCGAATTGTCCCCAGCAATCAGTAATAAATTCAAAAATTAAAGAGTCACAATGACCATAAAGTTCAACGCTTTGATTGCTATGGAAATCTACTTGGTCTGAATTGTTGAAAAACAAAAGATCTAAATCACCATCATTATCAATATCTTCAAAAGCAGGTCTATCAAATTCACTAAAGCTTAGAAGGGTAGATTCATTATTATAGTTAGTTCTTAATAAACTATCATGAACTAAGAACGAGATTAGATTATCACTATTTTGATACCCAATATATTGCACCACACTTCCTTGGTCTGGATTATAACTAAATAGATCAGGAATATTATCACAATTAAAATCCCGAAGATTAATCCAGTTACTAAGTTTAGGAAATTGATTTGAATAATCGGGATTGAAATTATAATCATTGATTCCAGTAGTTTCAATTAGATTTTCAAAACACATGATAGAGCTACCTTGATAATCAAAAATTACAAGATCATTATCATTGTCAAAATCTATATCAATCTGATAAAACTGAGGATTATATAAACCACCGACCCAAGGGTTTTCAAGAAGTACATTGTTTTCAAATATATCTATGTCAAATGATCTAAAAAGGTTATTTTGACTATACAAATTTGGACGGCTATACAATAGGAAAAGTAAAAAAAGGAATGACAGTTTTTTAAGTATTTGCATTTATTTAAAGGCTTGATTTGGAATAAATAAAGATACTTAATTATAGTGTTAATACTGGAATTTAAAACAGAAGATTGAGCAGTAGAATAAATGGTTTATGGATATGATTTTCTCTGGAAGGAAATTTTGAAATTCTAAAATGGGATATCTACTCAATTTAAAAAGTCAATGATAATTTGATGGTAGGTGATGTTTTAGAAAGAGCAGAATAAGAGGATGGAGGAATAAAAAATATTGTAAAAGAGAAACTAAAATATCTAATCTGGCAATATGATAGATGTGTTTAAGTAGAGAAGGGATGATTTTAGAAGTTAAAGAATGCTAATTTTAAAATTAATTGACTATTCAAAAATTTAAAAAAATAGAATGAAAATTATATAAGTCTCTCTTCTTCAATTAATTATATTAAAAAAATGGCATCATAAAATTCGCAATTCGATTGAAGAGAATATTTCTAAAAATAAAATCAAAAACCTCTTGATTTTTGCCAAAAGGATTTATATCTTTGTCGCGCCAAAAGAAGAACCTTTGGCACCACAATTTTTCAAAGTTCAAAGGAACTTTTCAAGACCCACGGTGAGGTGGGAGAGTGGCTTAATCCACCAGTTTGCTAAACTGACGTACGAGCAATCGTACCGGGGGTTCGAATCCCCCTCTCACCGCAAGTTTGGTACGGGAATTGGATAATAAATATTCAGATATTCTCCCCAAAATTGATACATACTTTTGTGTTGTATCAAAAATAAAGATACACCATTCGGGGTGTAGCGCAGCCCGGTTAGCGCACCTGCTTTGGGAGCAGGGGGTCGCAGGTTCGAATCCTGCCACCCCGAC
>CAKZTD010000460.1 GCA_937921595.1 uncultured Saprospiraceae bacterium | reverse complement strand
GAAAATATACCGTAACCATTTTCAAAATTACTAAAAACAACCGTTGGTTCGGCAAAAGGATTATCTGGTTCGTAGTTGTAAATTGACACTTCTCTAAAGTATCTTTCCTTGGTTATATTAATTAAATTAATAGCAATCTTTCCATCCATCATAAAGCTTGGATCATAATAAAGTTCATAGGAGGTAAGTCTTAATTCTGTAAGGTCGCCTTGGAATAAAGCGTCTGTAAAAAAGATTCCTTCTCCTGTATTTATAAAGTTAGGATCAAAAGATTCTAAATAAATACTGTTAGAATATTCAAACCCAATTTGATCGGTATAAATTAATTTCGCCTCGACTCTATAATAATTATCTACTCCATCTTCGTCATTAAATTCTATTATAAATTCATCTACCCTATCTCCGTCAGGACTAATCGCCCCTTCCTCTTCATAGGTAGCATTTACAATATTAATTTGGGAAGGCATCGTTTGAGTTGAGGATACTGATTCGAACCCTGTTTTTGAGACTTTCAATTCATATTCTATTTCCTCATCTCCTAATGGATTCTCTAAATCCCAAGTATAAAATCCTCTTTCATTGTGTGGAATGGTTTGAAACAAACTTCCTTCTTTATATAATTCAACCGTAGCATCTATTATATCTTCAGGGTCCTCTTTTTCAAGAATCCCAACACTATTGGACACATAAACCCAAATGATGGTATCAGAATTATTCATGTTCGCAGTAACTGCCAAAGCAGGAGTATGTTCAGGTACATCCACTTCGACAACTTGATCAAAAAAGTCCTCATCGCAACTTGAAAACAAAGACAAAAAACAAATAGATATGATGATATATTTTTTCATTATTTTAAAATTTTAGCGCTTTCAAAAATTAATAACGATCCGTTTTTCTAAAACTTAAACTTCCAGGAAACAGAAGGAATTACTGGAAATAAACTCACCTGTTTGAAAGCACGTTCTCCGTCTCTGTTTCTTCCGGCATAAATAAAATAAGGATTCTTACGATTGTAAACATTGTAAGCACCAATCGTCCACCATCGTTCGTATCTTCTTTTCTTTTTATAAAATTCAATATTCAAATCCAAGCGATGGTAAGCATCCATTCTAAAATCATTCTTTTTTCCAATCGTTTCAATTTCCCTACTTCCAACACTGAATTGATTATCATTTATCTCCACATAAACAGGAGTCGTATATCGGAACAAAGGTAAAGTGATTGAGTTTCCAGTTCCATAAACCCAGGCTCCTGTAAGTGTAATTTTATCATTAATCTCATGAGACATCACTACAGAAATATCATGTCTTCGATCGTATTTAAAAGGATATCTATCTCCTCCATTAATCTCATCAAATTGTCGCCAGTTCCAACTTAAAGTGTACCCTATCCAACCTGTAGTTTTTCCTTTTTTCTTTTGTAAAAAAACTTCCATTCCATAAGCTTCACCATCTCCTTGAGTGACTTTATCTTGCCAATCATTTTCGAGGCCAATAAAATCTACCCCTTCTTTATAAGAGACCACATTCTTCATTTGTTTGTAATAGCCTTCCACGCTAAATTCATATTCATCCCACAATGTTTTCGCAACACCGATCGCTGCTTGCCATGAGGTCTGGGGTTTCACTCTTTTCGTACTCGGTACCCACAAATCAGTTGGCAAACTTAGAGATTCATTGGTCAACAAATTGATGTATTGAGCCATGGTATTGAAAGAAGCTTTGATCGCTAAATCATTGCTTAATAAATACCTCAAACCTATTCGTGGTTGGATAGAATAATAGAATTCATTTTCCGAACCTTTTACTTTAAAGCCAGAAGCATGAACGCCAATATTTGCTTTAAGAGCACCGAAGCTCATTTCATCTTCTAGATAAAGTGCATATTCTAAAGACTTGGATTGTTGTGAACCAAGGATAGTATCAAAATCTACATCATCCGCTTGAATATCAAATTGGAAAGCTCCAGGATTATATCGATGATGCGTGACTGAAGTTCCGAAGCGAACATAGTGATTTGGATTTGGAATGTAATCGAAATCAATTTTGCCAGCATAGTCATAAATTCCAGAAGTATATTTTGCAGAAAAAGCTTCCGACATGCCATCATATTTATCTTCAACAGCAGCTAGAAAATCGAATTTGAACTGACTATAAGTCAAGGTCGTATTTGCGAAAAGTTTATTATTAATTTGGTAATTCCATCGCAATGCGGAAGTCACATTTCCCCAGTCTGTTTGGTTGTCTAAATTGAATTCATCTCCATCATCGTATTTCTCTTTAGATTCAATTCCAAAAACATCTGCTCCAGAATAAGAGCTTAAATACAAACGATGTTTTTCATTTATTTTGACATTGACTTTTGCATTTAGATCGTAGAAAAATAGTTTTAAGCCTAACTCCGTTCCTTCCTCTTGTGCTGCTTTTTTTACAAAAGGCTTTGCTAAAAGATCAATGTATGTTCGACGTGCAGAAACAATGAACGAAGCTTTATCTTTTACTATTGGACCTTCCAAAGTAAGCTTAGAAGAAATCAAACCAATAGATCCTTCTCCATGAAATTCAGACATGTTTCCTTCCTTCATATTTATTTCTAAAACGGAAGAAAGTCGACCTCCAAAACGAGCCGGAAAACCACCTTTGGTCAGCGTTACATTTTTAATTGCATCGGCATTAAAAACTGAAAAGAACCCTAGTAAATGCGATACATTGTAAACGGGAACACCATCGAGTAAAATTAAATTTTGATCTGGACTTCCTCCCCTTACATACAAACCATTTTGCCCCTCACCTCCTGATTGCACTCCTGGCAATAATTGAAGGGTTTTTAAAACATCAACTTCACCTAAAAGTGCTGGTACTTTTTTAATCGTTTCAACAGGAACCTCCATTCGACTCATTTGAGTTTCTTCTTCGATTCTTGAAAATTTTTCTCCAACGACTTCGACGGTTACTAGTTCAATAGCATTAGAGATGTCTGCATTGATGACGATGTCTTTATCTAGGTAGAATTTCACAATTTGGGTTTCATAACCAATATAGCTAAAGGAGATTTCTACAGAATCTTTTGGTAAGGTTAAACTGTAAAAGCCATAAGTATTTGAGACCGTTCCTTTAGCACTTTTAACATCAAATACATTGGCTGAGATTAGTTTTTCTCCGGAAGAAGCATCAGAGAGGTATCCACTGATGGTAAATTTTTGGTCAGATTGAGCCATGCTGATATTGCCAAATAGCAATAACAGGGCAATGATTTGTAAGGTACTTTTCATAGACTTTTTTCAATTTTGTTTGTAATCCAAAACATCATTTAAACATGCGAAAGTAGGATTCTATTTCCTTATTTTAGAATATATTTTGGACAATGGCATACATATCTATTATCAATACGGATCAAAAGATAAAAACGGAAAGAGATCGTTTGAATTTAACGTTTTGTTAAAGGTTTTATTTTTGATATTCTGAAACGAAGAGATTTTGTTTTGAGTATAAGAAGAAGATCATTACCTTGGAGTTTAAGTTACTTAGAACCGTCACCTATGACAAAAAACATCCATTGAAAGATTTTTTAAATAAACCATATCCATATACGGACAGAAATAAGATACTCAAGGTTAACCTGATCATCTCTGTATTCGTATTTTTATTTTTGTATTTGTTTAGCCCATTTGGACTGAATAACATTCCTTCTTTATTACGATTAAAATTTTGTCTGATCTTTGCATTGATCACTTTTTTAGTAAGCATGTTTTTCGGTTTTGTTCTTCCTAAAATGTTTCCAGGCTATTATAACGAAGATCGATGGATTGTAAAAAGAGAGATCATCAATATTACCCTATTAATTTCTTCCATCGCGATAAGTAATTTTTTATACATCTATTATATTGGAGGATCACCTTTTAATCTAAATGCTTTCCTTTGGATGTTAGTCTCGACATTGTCCGTAGGTGGAATTGTTGTTCTTGGCCTTGTTGCCGTCCAAACAAATAGGTCTTTAAAACGTAATCTTCAGGCTGCTCAGAACATGAGTTCGAAGATTGTTACAAGTGAGTCCTCCTCTCCACCTGAATCAAAAACAGCAGCATACATTCATTTGCCTTCAGAAATTGAAAAGCAAAGTTTAGATATTCCGGTAACCGCTTTGATTTACCTGACCAGTGAGGCGAACTACATCGAGTGTCATTACCTAGATGAGCAGAGTAAGCCTAAATCTTCGAAAATTCGAAATCGGATGAAAGTCATAGAATCCATAATTGTAGAACAAGCTTCCTTCTTTAGATGCCATCGAGCATTTATTGTAAATATGGATTATGTAAAATCAATCGAAGGAAATGCCAAAGGATACACCTTAATCCTAAAGTCTTCTGATGTACTAATTCCAGTTTCAAGAGCAAAATCTAGTGAATTGAAGCAACGATTATCCTAAAACATATCGGACAATTCATCCCTAAAACCTCCTTTTCATACCTCAAAAGGTCATTTCATCCCTTTTCATGGCCAAGTATCCCCTAGACTTTTATCTATCTCGAATTTCATATAAACTTGTAGTATTGATTTGAATAAACAACAAACTTTACCACAATGAAAAACAAGATATTATTTATTGCCGCAATTGCTTTTTGTGCTTATATGATTGTAAGTCCTCCGATTTGGTTTGCTTATGTCGTTAAATTCACTGGTACTGGACTAGGCCAGCTTATCTTATTAAGTATCATCTATAAACGTGCAAAGCACTTTATAAAGGACTATACCAATACAGAAATGACTTGAAAAATAATTAAAATATAAAAAATCATGGAAGCTATATTCAAAGTCTTATTGACCATACATGTTATTTCTGGGTTTACAGCATTGCTTGCAGGTGTAGTCCCAATGATCGCAAAGAAAGGAGGAAAAATTCACAACCGATTTGGTCTGATTTATTTTTGGGCGATGGTAGGTTCTTTTGCAACCAGCCAACCAATGGCCATCCTTCATAATAATGTCTTTCTTTTTACCGTAGGGATTTTTAGTTTCTATTTCGTCTTCACGGGCTATAGATTTGCTAAAAGAAAAGGATACGAGCATTTAACTCGTTTAGATAAAAGCTTTTTCCAACTTACCTTTTTGACTAGTATCCTGATGATTGGATATGCAATTTACTGGATGAGTCAAGGGACCAATCAAGGATGGATTGTACTGGGTGTCTTTGGAATACTTTGTTTTAAATTCTCTTGGACCGATCTCAAGAAGTTTGGTCAAGCAGAAGGAAAGAATCGATGGGTCATCGAACATTTAAATAGGATGCTTGGAGGCTACATTGCTACCTTTACTGCGTTTACGGTAACAAATTTGGCCTTTCTCCCACCATTGGTTGGTTGGCTAGTTCCTGGCCTTATTGGCGGCATTGGAATAGCCATGACTGTCAAGCATTTTAAGAAAAAATACAGATTAAAATAATATTTAACATTAAAAGTGGACGAAATCAAATTTTCATTCGTTAGAGGTAGCGTACAAATCATTTAACTATTTTAAATCAAACTAAAAATGAACAAATTACTTTTTTTTGCTGCCTTATTAACTGCTGGAATGTTTTTTACTTCTTGTGGAGATGATGATGGTTTAGACATTGATTCTGAAGCACCAGTGGTTACTTTTAATACTCCTGCTACGGGAACATCTTATGCTGTAGGAGAT
Source organism: uncultured Saprospiraceae bacterium (assembly GCA_937921595.1). Taxonomy (GTDB): domain Bacteria; phylum Bacteroidota; class Bacteroidia; order Chitinophagales; family Saprospiraceae; genus JAHDHW01. Next base: position 2,107 of record CAKZTD010000460.1, on the reverse strand, counting down.
ACTATTGAGTTTAGTGTTACTGCAACTGACAATGAAATGCTAACCTTAATGACTTTATCTAGTAATCTTGGACTTAATCAAACTTTTACAACTTTTGATAGTGAGACTACTCACACACAAGAATTCAATGTTGCTATTATTGCTGGTACTCCGGCTGGAGATTATTCTGTATCAATGACTGCTACAGATGCAACTGCCAATACTGGAGAAAGTTCTATTGATCTTACTATTCAGTAATTGAAAATAAACCTATCGTTCTTTTGAATGATTAGAAAATAAAAAAGCCCTGATTCTAAATTAGAATCAGGGCTTTTATTATAATATTAAGATCCTAATCTTCTTGTAAGAATGGGTAACGATAATCCGTTGGAGGGTTAAGCGTTTCCTTAATCGTACGAGGAGAAATCCATCGTAAAAGATTCAAAATAGAACCTGCTTTATCATTCGTTCCAGATCCTCTAGCTCCACCGAAAGGTTGTTGTCCAACCACTGCTCCAGTAGGCTTGTCATTGATGTAGAAATTACCAGCAGAATGACGCAATTTATTAGTTGCTAAATCAACTGCATATCGGTCATTTGCAAAAATAGATCCCGTCAATGCATAAGGTGAAGTATTGTCAACAACATCTAAAATCTCTTCGAATTTTTTACCATCGTATGGGTGAACCGTTAAAACAGGGCCGAATATTTCTTCACACATGGTGACATATTTCGGATCGTTAGTTTCGATTACAGTTGGCTCAATGAAATAACCTTTAGACTTATCGTAAGAACCACCCGCAACGATCTCTGCTTTTTTAGATTTCTTAGCACTTGCGATATAGCTAGAAATTTTATCGAAAGATCGTTTGTCAATTACCGCATTTATAAAATTGGTAAAATCTTCGGGAGAACCCATTTTCATAGATTCTAAATCCTTGATCATATATTTTTTTACATCTTTCCACATTTTTTTAGGAACATAAGCTCTAGAAGCTGCTGAACATTTTTGTCCTTGAAATTCAAAAGCTCCTCTTACTAAAGCAGTCGCTACTTGTTTTGCATTAGCAGAAGAATGAACCACCACAAAATCTTTACCACCAGTTTCCCCTACTACTCTTGGATAAGAACGATATTTTCCAATATTATTTCCAATCGTTTGCCAAAGATTTTGGAAAACTTTTGTACTTCCAGTAAAGTGTAATCCAGCAAAATCTTTATGTTTGAAAACAACATCTCCTGCAACTGGTCCATCAGTATAAACCATGTTGATCACACCTGGTGGTAAGCCCGCAGCTTCGAATAATTCCATGATCACTGCTGCAGAATAGATCTGAGTTTCAGCTGGCTTCCAAACACATACATTTCCAAGCATGGCTGGAGCTGCACATAGATTACCTGCGATAGAAGTAAAGTTAAAAGGTGTAATGGCAAATACAAATCCTTCTAATGCTCTATGTTCCATTCTATTCCAAACACCTGGAACACTCTCTGGCTGCTCTGCATAAATTTGCATCATAAACTGCGCATTGTATCTCAAGAAGTCGCAAAATTCTGCAACAGAATCAATTTCTGCTTGGTATACATTTTTAGATTGCGCCAACATGGTCGCTGCATTCATCTTTGCTCTGAAAGGTCCAGCTAATAAATCAGCTGCTCTTAAGAAGATAGCTGCACGTTCTTGCCAAGGCAAGTTTTCCCAAGCTGATTTAGCTTTTAAAGCTGCATCGATCGCTTGTTTTACATGAGTAGCATTTCCTTTTGAAAACGTCCCCAACACATGTTTGTGATCATGAGGAGAAGTCATGTTGACTTTATTTTTAGTTCTAACTTTTTTACCGCCAATAAACATTGGGATATCCAATTTTTTGGATTTCATTTCAGCATAAGCTTTCTGAACTGCTTTTCTTTCTGGTGAACCTGCTGCGTAATCTAATACAGGTTCGTTTGTTGCTATTGGTACTTCAAAAAATGCGTTTGACATATCTGATATTTGGTTTAGATAGTAATCTGTAATTTCGCTGCAAATGTAAGTAATTTGGCGTTAATCTGCGAACCTAGCCTTAGTTTGTTTTTGATGATAAAAGACGTTTCGGTAATTTGGATTTACCTCTTAAACTATTGTCCT
>CAKZTD010000459.1 GCA_937921595.1 uncultured Saprospiraceae bacterium | reverse complement strand
AATTAAGAATCTTTTTCTCAAAGCATTCAAAAAAATCCCCTTTTTGTGTGTTGTTGTCTCCGCTTTTGGAGCGTCTTGACTTGAAAGAGGAGCGCTTTCTTGTAATAATATTTTTTCTGAATAAATATTATTGAACCTTTTTGTTACTGGCATATATTGTTGTTATTTATGATTGGTCTCTGAGTAACAATCGATATAAGGTTGATGATCAAAATCAGTGATTTCAAAATCATCATTTACATCTTCAGTAAGAAACCTTTTTGTATACTGTCTAAATGACAGTAAATAATTTTTAATGCGATTCATGGATTAGAAATTTTTTGTTTTTGTGTTTTATTCTTCCTCTTCGATTAGATTTCCATCTTCATCGAAAATTAAACTAATAGATCCATCTTCAGTACTCAAAATGACAAAATAGCTGTTGTCATTTGGTCGTTCGGACATAGTGACTTGATCGTATTCAAAATCAGCATCTTCCATTTTGTTGGAAATGTAAGATTGGGCAGCATCTGGGATACCGTACTCATCCATGTCTGTTTTTGTGGATATCCAAGTACCATCTTTGTTATAATCTACTTCCTTGAAATAGGAGTCAGAATGAACAAATGAAGCAGTGTAAACCTCATCGTTTTTATCCCAATCAACATCTTCTGCATTTGGATATTTTTGATTGAAATTTATTAAGATGCTTTCAGGAACTTCCAAATTAGTTTGAATTGGCTGTATTGCTAAGACATTCATTAGCAGGATACAGAAAGCAAGGGTTTTCATTTCAGATAAATTAATTTTAGTGATTTAAAATGATTTAAAAATTTCTTCAAAATTACACCCCGATTTTGAATTAATTCTGAAGAAAAATTATTTTTTCCAAAAACTCAAATCTTCAGATTTTCTTCAGAATTCATGAATAGATTTGAAATAAAAAACAAACGTTCTCAAATAAAGGATTTATTTAAGTACTTAAATAATTTGCCATGCTTCGAAAATCAAAACCTAGAAAAGAAACTCGTTTTAATTTAAATGATCAAGATTTTTCATTAAAGCCAATAAATAAGAAAAAGCATATTAAAAGAGAGACAAATTCCTCTATGGCTTGGTTGGATGAATCCGATATAGATGAAGAAGAAATCAAGAATATTTTTGATTTCTTCAGAATAGGAGAGGTATAAAATATGAGTGTTTTGCGGGGAGCCTCCGAGGTGAATTAGAAAGGACCTCGGAGGCTGTCGGTAAAGAATATTATATTATGGGTAGATTACTTCAAAATTCCCAAGTGTAAAATTCGACCACCAGTCTGATTCACCGGATGCACACTTTTTCCAATCACAATCCCATCCTCCGGAGCAAGATACTCCGTGACCAAATCACCAAAGATCGTTCGCATCGTCGCAATCACTTCTCCCTTTTTGACAAGATCAGTCACCTTAGGATGGACCGTCATAATACCTCCAGTATCAGAATAAATCCAATAAGATTTTTTACAAATTATAATCTCTTCTTCCGGTCCTTCAACATCACATTCAATCATTCCAAGATAATCCAATACATTGTGAATTCCAGTCAATCCATCTCGAATCAGGCCTTTTTGAAAAGTATTTGGATTTCCTACTTCAAGTGTAATTGCGGAGATGCCCAATTCAGCCGCTGCTCCACGAAGGGTACGATCATTCGGAGGATTATGAACAATAATCTGAGGATTTTGTAGCATAGCCATTTGCTTAACCGTTTCATTATCCATATCTGCGCGAATATAATAAGAATTGATTCGGCCATTGCTTGCAGTATGTAGGTCAATTAAGTAATCAAACTCTTTAACGAACCGTTGTATAATTCTCCAAGCGTATACCTCACTCACCGTTCCGTTTGGTTTACCTGGCATGATGTGATTCAGGTCCGTTCCATCAATAAATCGACGGCGTTTACGAACCAAAGATGGAACATTGACTACAGGAACACCTACAATGGTTCCTTTTAATTTATTAATATCAATTTCTTTAAAAAGTCTTTGGACAACAGGTATACCATTAAGTTCATTGCCGTGAACCGCAGCAGTTAAACCGAGTACTTTTCCATCCTCAAGTCCTCTGGCAACAATAATCGGAATCCGGATAGGAACACCCATTCCGTCTCTAACAATTTGTAACCAGTAACAGGTGATTTCACCTTTAGGAACATCATCTATTTTAAGGTCACTAATAACCTTTGCTTTTTCATCATTTGCTAATAGCATCTTCTTTTGATATTTTTTTGTGAACGTAACTCCAAATTAAATCAACAGCTTCTTTTACAAGTGGGCGACCTGTCATTTGCCCGATTTGAGGTAATCCACCAATGCTTGTGGTATTGATTTCGGATAAAATTCTCAACCCATCATCTCCCATAAGTGTATCTATTCCATACATGACAATACCCATTTCGGAGAGCTTCGGATTGACACTTTCGACAATTTTAATTTCTTCTGCTACTACTTCTGAGTGATTAGAACTGCCTCCCATAGAGACATTGCAAATCCAGGAATCTTTCGCAGGAAGTCTCAATGAAGCTCCCATTATTTTTCCATCGACGACGACAATTCGTTTATCTCCTTTCGAGACATTTTTTAAAAATTTTACGCCGAGATATTCAATTTCAGATAAACTTAATTTATCGACTAATTCAGTAAAAGTACTTTGTTTATTGCCTTCCCATACTTGATCGCCATCTATACGAATAATACCTTTTCCTCCATAGTCTCGGAAAGGTTTGAGTACAATTGGAAATCTATTTTTAAAATTAATAATATCCTCAATTGATCGACAAATTTGCATCGGTGGACAAAGTTCTGGGAAGTTGATTAAAAATTCTTTACTTCCTGTTTTATAAATGCCATCCGGATCATTGATAAATAAAATTAGAGGGAATTGTTTTTTTAGAAAATTTAAAAACTCTTTTGATAAAGGGGGAGGCATTCTTAGCCAGACCACATCATAGGTGTTTAAATTTTCTTTTCTCAAGTGTTTTTTAAACGCTCGACCATCTTCATGAAAGGCAAAATCATCATCTCCTTTAACGACAAAAAGAGATTTTAAAATATGCTCCTTAAAGAAAAGATCATTCAGTTGATCTCCTCTGGTAGCTATGTCAAGCTGAGCACATCGTTGATGATGGTTCATGGAATGAACCAAATCGTAGAGAGAATTCTCTTTGCTATGCTTACGGTGATCCGTCAAGACTAATATTTTATACCTTTGCATCAGTCTACTTTTATTTCATCAATTAAACCAGGGTCATCATTCAAGCTCTTGAATAATTTCATCCTAAATTTCCCTTGTTTATTGACCAGAGCCTGCGCCATTTTATCAATAGCCGTCATTGAAAGAACGGTTTGAATATAGGCTTCAATAAGATCATCTAAACCAATTCCCAATTTATTGAAATCTCTTCGATCCATCAAGACGAGACGGTTGGTGTCACTTCCCCAAGAACCATCTGGGTTTTTAAAAGAAAGGTTTGTTCCAAGCATTTCCCAACTATTGGTACTATCATTTATGTCATCGACCAGAGGTTTTTCTGATCTTCTAGCATAAGTACATAATGGACGAATTCCTTTATCTGTGGCACTAACCATCATACGGATATCAGCGACATAAGTGTGGTTTTTTTGATCGGGAATCGTACCGACATGGTAGAGTTTTCCAGATGCAGTAGTACTGGTCCAATTGTAGTTGCCAATTAGACTTTGTACAATGAAAAGATCATAGTCAAATTCCATCTCCATAAACTTATCCAACTCTTCTTGAGATACAATAGTATAAACACCTTGTCCAGCATTGCTGTAAGGCACCTTAATTACAGCATGACCACCCATCTTCTTTACCCAAAGCGGAATTTCATTTTTACTAACATCCCAGATTGTTTCTGGAGTATTTATTTTTAATCCATTGGGCTCCAGCTCGGTATTGAAAATATCATATGCCTTAGCAGCGACCATCTTGTTGCGGCCACCCGCAAGACAGGCGATAGTTGGATTTAAAATACGCGTTTTAGAATGGAGTGGCAATCTGTTCCAAGGCTTTTGAGTCAGATATCTAAATGCTGCACGGATAGGGATAAATTCTCCTTCCTCATTTCTAACATGCATGATACCATTATCAAAACGAACTGCTGGATCTTTATCATCTTTGTAAAAAGAAACATAATAAACAGGTTCCCCCATTACATCAGCTATGACCTCTGCATACCCCGAAGTTTCCATTGGATTTTTATCATAAATAACAGCCAATCCTCCTTTTACTGTACTTCGGAGATTTTTGAGGTAAGGCTTAAAAGTTCGTTCAATCAAAAGACGATAGCTGCCTTGCTCCTGATTGTCATCCATCAAAGGCATTGATTTTTGGCCAGAAGGGCATGAATTGTTTTCAATCACTACCATTTGCCGTTTTCCACCTGCGGAGGTCACATTCAATAAATCCGCTCCAGCCCAAACAAAATATTTAGATTTGTAGCTTAGAATTTCTTGAAGTTTCTCTTTATTAACCTGCGGATGCATATGGCAGTATCGAGTAATAATCCGCTCTTGACTCAGGTTAAGGAAAAAATTAATCATAGGGTGAATAGTGGCATTCAATGCTTTGGGATACCAATGCTTATGCGCTTCAAATTCTCCAGGCTGGACAAGTACAGCAGTTGTTAAAGGTTTGGTTGTTGACACAATTCTCAGGGTTTATTATCAATTAAATAATTTATTCATAATAAGACGGAAAGATATGTATTGGTCACTAAATTATATAGATTCTTTTGAAGATATTTTTAGAAATAATTTGAGGTATTTTTCTTTGAGTTTTAAAGTCAAGAATCAGGAAGAATATTACAACGTTTTTCAGAAATGGATTTTTAAAAATACCAATCATAACTCGTTCATAATGATAACCTTATTCGTTTCTCTAATTATTTCTGCGGCAACACTTATCGCAATTTCTTGAGGCGTTTTGCTAAAAATCTCCAAGCCAATGGGCGTAAAAAGGGGCTCAAGAGAGGCTTTGGAAAAACCTTCTGATTTTAGTTCTTCCAGCAGGGTTTTTATTTTTGCTTTGCTACCCATCATCCCGATGTAGAAAAAGTCTTTTCCTAGCAATTGCTTTAAAATAATTTTATCCGGCCTATAACCGAAAGTCATAATGACCACATAATCATCTTGGCAATCTTTCATTTGAGCAGCTACAGATTCGTAAGAGATGATGTGTTTTTCATGGCAAAAGATATTTTGCTCAAGCGTATTGATCTCTTCTCGGTCATCATAGATTTTTATATGAAATCCGAGGAAATGCATGACTTCTGACAAGGCCAGGCTAACGTGACCTCCTCCAAAAATATGTATGATTTTTTTTGAATTTATTTTTTCGAGATAAGACCAATCTGCTTCAGTCTTTTGATGAAAACCTGTTGGAATGGTCAAGCCATTTTTTGAAAGAATGGAAAGACCTTTGGGGGAGAAATGCAGATAATCTGAGCTACTGATTTCAAAGGATTGATCCATCTTTTGAAATAGCTCAAGATCTTTTTTGTAAAGTGGAAAAAATGCAATGATTTGATGTCCAGAGCAAATCATTCCTGATTGTTGAGTCGAATGTGTTTTATCATGATATTGATGTTTGAGTTCGACATTAGTTTCTTTAGCGGATAATTTACTTTTGGAATATTCGACTAATTTGTGCTCCATGATGCCACCTCCAATACTGCCCAAAAGTTCTCCATCTATCGTAATGGCCATTTGAAAACCTTGCCTTCCGGGTGAACTGCCTTCGCTATGGACGACTTGTAAAAGCATCACCGGAAGATTGGATTGTAATTTTTGGAGAATGAATTTTGTAATGCTTGGTTTCATGAAAATTATTTCCTAGATGATTCGGTTTCTCCTACCGTTTCTGAATATAAAGCCATGAGCACTCTTTCGGGAGTAATTGGCGCAACATAATTAAAATCAGCATTTGGTTTAAATGCTCGAATGGCATTTCGAATCGCAAAATAAACACCTATTCCATACATCAAAGGTGGTTCGCCAACAGCTTTGGATTTGTAGATGGCTAGATTATCTGCTGGTGCTGGCAGAAAGGAAGTGTTGATGATTTTAGGAACCGAATAAATATCTGGAATTTTATAAGTGGACAAAGCATTGCTTAAGAGTTTCCCTTTTTTATCAAAAATGACTTCTTCCATGGTCATCCAACCAATACCCTGAACTAGGCCGCCTTCTATTTGCCCAAGATCAACGAGTTCATTCATGGTTGTTCCAACATCATGGACAAGGTGAACTTCGTCTGTTTCATAAATCCCTCTGAGGCAATCCACAGTCACCGTAAATAAAGCCGTTCCATAAACATGGTAAGCAAAGGGATGCCCTTTTTCTGTTGTCTTATCAAAATTAATTCTTGGAGTAGCATAATGTCCTTTAGCACTTAAGTTAATTCTTTTGGAAAAGGCATCTGTGACCAATTGTTGCCAGGAAATTTCTTTGTTATTTTCACCAAATTTTATTATACCGTGTTTAAAAATAATAGGAGTAGATTCCTCGATTTTAAAAACCTCCTGAATCATTTTTTCTAATCTATTTTTAATTTGTTGACAGGCATCTACTAATGCTTTTCCATTGAGATCGGCGGTGGCACTTGCAGCGGAAGGAGAGGTGTTGGCTACTCTTGTAGTATTGGTTGTTTCCAATTTTATAAGCTCATGAGGAATGCCAAATTCTCTAGCAGCTACTTGCACCATTTTTGTATTTACCCCTTGGCCCATTTCTATTGCACCTGTACTTACGCCTACCGTTCCATCCGTATAAATATGC
>CAKZTD010000458.1 GCA_937921595.1 uncultured Saprospiraceae bacterium | reverse complement strand
GTTATCGCTCTAGAGATTAATCCTAATCTTGCCATCGCCTGATCATCACAAGTTCCTGTTCCAAAATCTATACTCAAAGTTGAACTTAAAGCATCCGTATCCAATTCTAAAATACCAGCAGTTAACCATCGACAATTCATTGCTCTTCTTAATGGTGTTGTGATATTCACTTCATAACTATTTCCATCGCGATTCAAGCCTGAAGCTGTTCCTGTAATTTCCCAAACGTCATCAAGAATTCCTGACATCCCATCATTTTCAAAATCAGTATCCTTTCCTTCCACCCAAGTTCGAGTTCGGTTAGTAATATATGTAACGGTATTTCCATTTGCGAAAAGAACACTTCCATTTTCAACTACAATATCATAGCTTAACTGTCCATCCCCATTCAATCCATTATTTGTAATTGTTTTCGTTCCATTGATTGTCTTTCCATCTAAAACAAAATCAGTAAACGTAATTGTAAAAATACTTCCAGCTTCTCGCAAGCGTCCAGTAAAGACAGCAGTAATTGTTCCCGAAACTGCACGTCCATCATTTAGAGTACACCCATCATCTGTATAATCCAATGACAAAGTCAAGGGAAAATTACCCGGTAAGGTTCGTTCAACGGTAACATCAGCACATCCACGATCATCTGCTGCTTCCTCTTCTGCAAAGCCATTCAGATCACCAACCTGTTGAGCCGCTTCATCGACAACATCAAAAATATCTTCAAAAGCATTTTCAGCTTCAGAATAATCTGAAGCAGTGGTGACCATTTCAGCTGTATTGTCTGCTCGTTCCTTTAGATCCTCTTTAGTACAGCTCGTCATCATTCCTCCTAAAACAAGGCTTGCACAAAATAATAAAATCGATTTTTTCATTAATATGGTTTTTTATGAGTTAATAGAAAACCTATTTCGCATAAAAGGTGCCAAAGGAGTAAACTGGTATGGCATAGTTATTTTATTTATGGACAGGGAATTAATTCGTAACTTCACCCAAATATTATAATTCAATTATCTATGATAGTAATTACTGGTGCTTTAGGATTTATCGGAAGTTGTTTAGTTAAAAAATTAAACAATGAAGGACATACCACTGATCTGATGGTAGTTGATGATTTTTACAAAGATCACAAAGAATACAATCTTGATAAAAAACAAATCAGGGAATGGGTTCATCGAGATATCTTTTTGGATCTTTTTGAAAAAATGCATACACAGATTGATTTTGTTTTCCATCTGGGAGCAAGAACAGATACGACATCACAGGATAAGGCCATTTTTAAAAAATTGAATCTTGATTATTCAAAAGCCATTTGGAAAATCTGTACAAAGCATGACATCCCTATGGTTTATGCTTCCAGTGCTGCGACTTATGGTGATGGTAAAAAAGGCTACCAAGATGAACATGATATTGTAGAAAAACTAAAGCCACTAAATCCATATGGTGTTTCGAAAAACGACTTTGATCGTTGGGCTTTAAAACAAACCAAACAACCACCTTATTGGGCAGGAATAAAATTTTTCAATGTCTATGGTCCAAATGAATATCACAAAGGCCGAATGGCTTCCGTTATTTTTCATACGCTGAATCAGATTAATGACTCTGGCGAAATGAAGCTTTTTAAATCTCACAAAAGAGGAATCAAAGACGGGCACCAACAAAGAGATTTTGTTTATGTAAAAGATGTAGTTGACGTTTTACATTTTTTATATAAAAAACAAAAAGGAAGTGGGCTTTATAATCTGGGAACAGGAAAAGCGAGAACATTCTTAGACCTAGCTACATTGACTTTTAAGGCCATGAAAAAGGAAGCAAACATTTCTTTTATCGATACGCCGAAAGATATTCGAAAAAACTATCAATATTTCACAGAGGCTGATATTTCAAAGCTTAGATCAATTGGTTATAAGAAGAAATTTCATAGCTTGGAAGATGGAATTCAGGATTATGTGAAAAACTTCTTGAACAAGAAAGTAGTGTGGTAGTTTTGTATTTATTTATTAAGTTTAGGAAACTTTGAAGGTTTCCTAAACTTAATATTCCTACTCAGCAACCTGATTCATCGCCGAATAATAAATCAAAAACCAATCGCCATTACTTTTCATAAATCTTCTCTGCATTCCAAAACCTTCCTTGGTATAAATATCTTCCGTAATAATATTCCCCATATCTAAAAAGTCTCTAGTAAATTCTCCATTATTACTACTAAAAGGTTTATGCATACTCCAATCTTCTTTTTCCCATTGAAAATTTCCATTTAATTTTACCAAGCTATCTGCCTGAGCAGGCAAACCCTGAAGCGGAAAAAGAACATGTTCTACTTGATACAAGCTATCCTTATGAAACTGAAGATAAAACGTTTCAAAATCTTCTGGTAATCGATCTTCTTCACTAGGTAGTGCATCGATATTCTCAGATTGAGGAGGAGTACCTTCTGTAATCTTTTTAAGTTTGAATGTAAAAAAAAGAGAGGTAATGATAACTCCAGCCAAAAAGCCAATTGCGTATTTCATGATTTAAATTTTGGTCGCTGCAAAATTAGAAAATTTGATACAGACTTATAACGATGGAAGGAAATTTAGTAACGGGATTTTCTAAACTACTGTACTCTTTTGAATGCCACTAAAAATGAGCGAATGAGTGAATGCCCTCCAAAATATAAAAAAACAAAATTTAGATTTTAAGCTGGGTCAACATTCGCTCATTCCTTTATTCACTCATTCACTCATTTATACACAAAGCATTGAAAAAAACCTTTAAAATTTCCTTTAAAAAACATGTAGCACCTTATTAAGTCTCAATCATAATAAAACAGTACATCTTCTTTTACCTTCCTTTCCAACACTGGTACTTCCGCATCAGACGCAGGATAACCAACAGGAATCAACAAAAATGCTCTTTCGTTTTCAGGACGATTTAAAACTTTCTGTAAAAAATTCATCGGACTCGGAGTATGAGTCAAAGACACCAATCCTGCATTATGAATAGCTGCTAATAAAAATCCAGCAGCAATTCCAACCGATTCATTGACATAATAATTTTTCTTCTTTTGGCCATCATCCAAATCGTAAGCCTTTTTAAAAACAATAATTAACCACGGCGCTTTTTCTAAAAAAGGTTTGTGTTCATTTGTTTTAAATGGTTTAAGGTCATCAATCCATTCTTCTGACATTCGTCCATGATAATTTTCGAATTCTTCCTTCTCCGCTGCAACCCGGATTTTAGATTTCAATTCTGGAGATGATACAACACAAAAAGACCACGGCTGTTTATGAGCTCCTGAAGGAGCAGATGAAGCAGTCATAATGATGTTTTCAATTACCTCTTTTGGAACTTCTTTATCAGAAAACTCACGCAAAGAACGCCTTTGATCCATCAACTCATAAAAGCCCAAAGCCTTGTCCTCCATTTCTTTTTCGGAAAGCTCTAGTCCGTGATACTTTTTAAAAGAATTATTTTTAATCATAAACATTTAATTTATTACAAATCTCCTAATTGAGGCCTCAAGACAATATCTTCAACCACTGCTGATGGGCTCATTTTCCAGGCACTCATTACAGCAATTGCAATATCATTGGCTTGCATCAATCGTTCTTTTGGTAAATCTACACCAGCCCAGGAATTTGACCAAGTCGCTCCTGGCATAATACTCGTTACCTTAATTCCTTTATCTTTCAATTCTTCTCTTAGAACTTTTGAAAAACCAAGCAATGCAAATTTCGAAATACTATAAGAGCCACCATTGGGATAAGCCATAAAACTGGCGATCGAGCACATATTAAAAATATGCCCTTTTTTTTGAGAGAGGATGATCGGCAATAATGCCCGAGTCAGATAATAAGCACTGTATAGGTTGGTTTCTATTTGACTTTCCAAAACGCCATCTTCTTCTTTATGAATCTCACCAGGTAAAAAGATTCCAGCATTATTCATCAAAATATCTACGCTACTCCACTTTCCTTTTACAAAATCAGCAAAAGCCAGTACCTGGTTTTTTTTACTCATGTCTGTTTCCTTAGTCAAGATTTCAATATCAGGGTATGACTCCTGAAACGTTTCTTGAAAAGCATTTAAATCAGTTTCACTACGTGAGCAGATCGCCAAATCAAAGCCTTCTTTAGCAAAAGCATGAGCAATGGCCAAACCAATACCTTTAGTACCTCCTGTTATTACGATATTCATATTAAAAATGTTTTTGTTTTTTAAAAAATAAGTGGCTCAGAGGTTTTAAATAAAAAAACTTGATTCTCGAAATATCAATTACTCGGAATGTATTGAAAAGGGATATTCCATTCGATAGGATCGTCACCCAATTTCTTGATCACCTTTATAGTGTTTTTCCCTTCTGTTGCCTCCTTTAAATTTATATAGTCGATTATTCCATATTGATCTGTTTCTGGCAAAGAATACTTTATAAAATCTGTAGAGATTCTTTCTCCATTTAAGAACACTTGATGATACTCATCATAACAAGTTAAATACCATTCTTTCTTTTTCATTCGTCGTTCTTCATTGGTCCATTTTTCATTTTCTTCAAAGTCAGTACATATGTTTTTAATCAGATTTTTTTCATACCGATAAATAGGAATAAACAATTGGGTAATCTTAGAATCAATGATGTCCGATTCAATTTGAGGGGCAATTAAAAATTCATGGACATTCAATCGAGAATTATAATACCCACTATAAGCTTTTGTTTTATCAAAGTAAAATTTTTGATTTACAAGGTATGGTATTTTGCTATTCGAAAATTGTCCCGTTGCAATCACAAATCCTACAACAATAAATATTACTACTAAACCAATGATTGATTTTTTCTTTTTGAAGTTAGTACTAAATGTCATTGATATTTGAAGGAGGTATTTATAAAGTGGCCCCAACATAATTATAGAACCCCATTTGGTAACATTGAAATACCAGACTTGTATCCTTTTATTTTGTTTAAAAAATTTCAAATTAGCTATGATACCTGATGCTGAAAGTATAATAAATAGTCCACCTAGAATATAAATTGGAATTAGTAAAATGGATTCTTTAATATATTCAGACAAGAAATTAAACAGGAATAAGAGAATACTAGCTGTCAGAGATAAATACAGATACATAAGAAGCATAAAAAAAGCTGCCGAGAAAATAACACTGCACAATTCATCGACCTCATGTATGGTCTTTTTCAGTTTAGGAAGGATAGCTAGAATCTTCTTTGTGAATATTTCTGAATAGGCACTATCTTCTAAACCATATTCGGGGAAAACAGAATTCAATCCAACTAATCCAACCCAGTAAGCTCGAAGAGAAAAATGTATTATAAACATACTGACCAATATGCTCACCGCGAGTAAACCACCGAAAACAATTCCATAGCCTATCAAGTACTGCTTAGGTAAAAGCATATCAATAAAAATGTTGGTTGCCCAATCTATTACCTTAAACAATTGTAAAGTTCCAAAAATAGCTATAGCTGAAATTAATAGTTCTGCTTCCCAGCTCTCATCCTTCAGTCTTTCCAACCAGTTATTAGATGACTCTTGTGATAATTTTTCCATTCTAGTTTTCAATTTTTTCTCTTGCAAATATAATTAACCGCTAGTTCAAACAGGCTCTAAGTCAAAACAGAATCTGAGAAGTTCTTAAAAAACTTGGTGATAAGCGATACTATTTTCATCTTTGCGGTCTGAAGGCTATAAAACTGTTAAAAAACACTGCTTTTTAGCGTTTTCATGGCTAAAACAAGAAATTAGATGTTTTTTAAAGCAGTATTTTCGAACCTTCAGGAACGCCCATCGTTTACAGTAAGAATGATTGATAATCCGATTTATGAGTTTTAACTTCTTTTACCATTTTGGCCGCTATCTAATGATGATGAAATCTTCTCTGTCAAAACCAGAGCGATTTTCTATGTATTGGAAGGAAACCATGCGACAAATGAATGATATCGGCGTTGGTTCGATTATTATCGTAGTATTGATTGCAGTATTTATCGGAGCGGTAACAGCAGTCCAATTTGCTTATCAATTACAAGATAGCTTTGTACCTGCTTATTATATTGGTTACATTGTTAGAGATACGACGATTATAGAACTTGCTCCTACGATAACCTGTCTGGTGCTTGCCGGAAAAGTAGGATCTAATATAGCTGCGGAGATTGGAGGAATGCGTCAAAAAGAACACATTGATGCGATGGAAATCATGGGAGTAAACACTGCAGCTTATCTTGTTCTTCCTAAAATTATTGCTGCTGTGATTGTTATTCCTCTTTTAGTAGGAATTGCTTGTTTTGTAGGGATTATGGGAGGTTACCTTTCAAGTGTACCTACAGGTTTAATAACTGATGCAGAATATACTCGTGGAGTTCGATCCTTCTTTGAAGAATACTACGTTTTTATGATGTTTGTAAAAGCTATAGTTTTTGCTTACATCTTAACCTCTGTTTCTGCTTATCAAGGATACCATGTAAAAGGAGGAAGTATTGAATTAGGGCAAGCAAGTACACAAGCCGTAGTCTATAGTGATATATTAATATTGCTTGCAGATTATTTGATAGCAATATTATTGACGCAGTAAACAAGTGATTAAGTTAACTTGATTAAATATGATTCGAGCAGAAAATATATTCAAATCGTTTGATGATACAGATGTCTTAAAAGGTATATCTCATACTTTTGAGAGTGGCAAGACTAATCTGATCATTGGTCGTAGTGGTGCTGGTAAAACGGTAATGCTTAAAATTCTGGTTGGTTTATTGAAACCAACATCAGGAACGATCTGGTATGATGATGTGAATTATTCTGAACTGAACAGTAAACAAGTTCGTCAGATAAGAATGGAGGTTGGGATGCTTTTTCAAGGTTCTGCACTTTTTGATTCTTTATCTATTGAGGAAAACATTCGTTTCCCTTTAGACATGTTTACCAAAAAAACTAAAAAAGAAAAGCTCGATCGGGTCAACTATTGTCTGGATCGTGTTGATCTTAATGGAGTTAATAAAAAATATCCTTCTGAGGTTAGTGGAGGTATGCAAAAGAGAGTTGGAATTGCCAGATCGATCGTACTAGGACCGAAGTACCTTTTCTGTGATGAACCAAATTCTGGTCTTGATCCTAAGACTTCTATTGTCATCGATGAATTAATAAGAAGCATCACTCAAGAAAATAATATCACAACAGTCATTAATACTCACGATATGAATTCTGTGATGGAGATTGGTGAAAACATTGCACTTTTATATCAAGGAGAATTGGTATGGACTGGCAATAAAGATGATGTCCTCAATAGTGATAATGAAATCCTCCAAGGGTTTATTTTCGCTTCTCCTTTCTTGCAGCGGCTTCGAAATGCTGCATTGTCGAAAGGATAATTTCAACTATCTATTTATTAAACAATGATACAATACCTCTTGCGAATTTGTTAAATTAAAAAAGCCTGCTCCAAAAAGGAAACAGGCTTCGATCGTTTTCGGTCTCAAAAATTCTTTGCTTAGGGAAATTATTTCAAACCAAATTATCTTTCAGTTCTTTTACCTTTTTTATATTCAAAAACTTTCGCTTCTGGTGCTTTATGAATCACAACATTTTGCACATATTGTTGTATCGATTTTTTACTTGAAAAATCTGCAACGATCAGATAAGAATATCCTTCGTCTTTAATTTGTTCGTAATACACCTCTCCAAATTGTTCGAAAAGATGATAATCACGATTCAATGGAAAATCTGAAGTTGTCAATTCAATCACAAAACCTTCAAAAGTTTTTGGTAATCTTTTATGATGCCTATAAAAATCTTTTTCTGAATTTACAGCCGTTGGTGTCATCCGTGTAGGCTCTTCTTTTGGTTTATTATAATCTCGTTCCAATGTTTCCACGGTTACAAGGATTGGCTTGTCTTCCGTTTGTGCATTGATGATTGTAGAAAAACTTAACATCAGGCATATTGCCCCAACTTTTGGTAATAAGTCAAACATATTGTTATCGTTTAAAATTCTGAAGGATTTATTATAATTCTGAAGTAGCAAGCATTACCTGCGGCTGATGAGCCATTGACTCAAATCCCTCAGGAACCAGTAGGGCTTGATCTTCTGTATCCATTTGAATGACTTGATCTTCCAATTTCAGCAAATGAATACCTGAACTTGCAAGTAAATTCGATTCTAATGAATAAGCTGGTTCAAAGCTAGAGTCTACGTTAGATTGGGAAGGAGGTACCTCATTTAGGGCAATAGAAATAAATACAATGATAGACATGCCTAACGACAATAGTAAAAATAGTTCCATAGTGTGTGGGTATTATAAGTGTTATAAGTGTTATAGTGTTTCTAAAAAGTTGGTATACAGCATTTCGTTTTGAACGGCACACAAAAAAACAATTTACAATTATTTTACTTTGTATAACACTCAATATCAACTATATGGTGCAAATATAGATATTTTTATAATATAAAAGCAAATCTAATTCTAAATCGGTGTGACTCTAATTGGACATTGATAACATATGACAAAGTAACAGAATTGAACACTCCCCAGACGAGATTTTTCGTTTTTTGGTAAGTAAATGGAGATAAGTGGATCATAATTACAAGGGCTCGGTATTAAAACCCTTCTTTTAGAAGCCTATCTTATTTCTTCATCTCAAAATTTTAATTAAAAAAATGTGACAACAGCTATTTGTAATTTATTTTCAAGCTCTTTTATTTTTCATTTTATTTTATATAAAAACATTTTTCACTGAACTATTCTTTTCTCCTTATTTGTTAAATAATCCGTCATTAAAAATTATATTTGCGCTTGCAAACACAAATGGTGTATTGCACTGACGCATCTTACAACAACGATTTAAACAAGTAGCCCGGATGCTGGAATTGGTAGACAGGCATGGTTGAGGGCCATGTGTCCTTATGGGCGTGAGGGTTCGACTCCCTCTTCGGGCACTAAAAGCTTCATTCATTCGAATGAGGCTTTTTTTGTTTTTAGCACTAAAGAACCTGGTTTGGATTTAATAATGAGTCTTCCTTTCCATTAATTTGTTAATACTTGTTTTCAATTTGTTAATGATTGCTTTCAATAAATCATACAGAAAAATTAAATGTATTTTTGATAGAACCCTTTAAGTCTATTTTAAAATATAAACGCTGCATGAAAAAATTCCCTCTCCTCTTCGCATTCACTTTAATTTTCGCTTCTATATTTGCTCAACAGGATTTGCCAATTCTCAGAACGAAAACTACCGTTTTATCCATAAAGGATGGAAAAAATTATAAACCTGATTATTGGACAATAGATCCTGCCCTTGAGAAAGATGTTTATCTCGCAGATAAAATAAATCAGCCTAAGTCTATTACTTTTTATTCAGACATCGATTCTATTTCCTTCCAACTCGATCCAAGACAAGAAATAGATTTCTTAGTTATTTTAAATAATAAGGATACTTGTTTGACCCAAATAAAAAGTGGAATTACTTTTATCAAAACAGACAGCCTCGAACTTACCCATGATACGATTCCATTTATATTAACTGATGCAAACAACATTATTATTCAAACAGTTTTGAATAAAGTCGATACTCTAAATTTAATGTTCCATACTGCACAAGGTAATGTTAGCTTAACAGAAGAAGCTATTGCCCAAATAGCTAATAAGAGTTTTGATAAATCTGAGAAGGCGATAACTTGGGGAGGAGAAAGTACCTCTAGATATAGTCAAGGAAATTATTTAAAAATCAAAGACTTTGAATGGGAAAATATAACCATCTGGGAAGACAAAAACACAGGCCCTAATGCAGATGGAAAATTTGGTCCAAACCTTTTTCAAAATAAAGTAATCGAATTGAACTTTGATCAAAACATAATGGTCATTCATTCATATCTACCTGAAATAGATGAACAATATGAAAAATCAGAATTATCATTCAACCGAAATTTGATGTTTATAGAAACCAATTACCAAATCAAAAACAAGCATTACAAAAATCCAGTTTTGATTCATTCAGGATTCGGAGGTACGCTTTTACTAGATGATAATTTTGTTCAAAAAAACAATATTGGTTCCCAACTTGAGACAATAAGCGAGAGTCAATTAACAGATTCTTACGGAAATATTCTCAAAACTAAAAAAGCAATTCTTCCCTTTTTTAATCTTGGAAAAAATAGTTTTACCGATATGCCAATTAGTTTTTTCGAAGGTGCACTTGGCCGACAACACATGAGTGTCATTGGTGGTAATATCTTAAAACGATTTAATGTTTTTTTCGATCTACAAAATGCTTACCTCTATTACAAACCTAGCCAACTAATGGATTTGCCCTTCGAAACTACTTAGAGCTTGTTTAAATTTCCATTAATCGGCTGCAAGTGGCAAATCTTATCCTGCATTTCGTTAAAAAGCCTCACCGATGCTACGGCATCGTCTACGTTTTTTGTCTTATCCAGAATAAAATTTTATCACTTTCGCTCAATCATGAAAGTTTAAACAAGCTCTTAAAAATTCATTCCACTAAATTTTTCAACATAAGATTATCATTTTTTAAGAAATTGCTTTACAGCAACTTGGTCTTTATGCACCACCCGAATGGCATACACTCCAGTGTACAAATGCTCCAAAAAGATTCGAACTTTTCCAATACTAAAATCATT
>CAKZTD010000457.1 GCA_937921595.1 uncultured Saprospiraceae bacterium | reverse complement strand
TCTCAGCTTATTTCTTTAACATTTTGGAGGGTATTCACTCATTTAACAATTCAATCATTCACTCATTTCTAAATCAGTTTTCAAAAGTATATATTTTTATTTATTATGATAAAATTAGTTTAACCTTTGCCCCTACAAACCCGCCAACAACTCCAAAGCTTTCGGATGTTTAGGCTCGACTTTAAGTACTCGATTTAAAAGTTGAGCAGCTTCCTTTTTATCTTTAAAATAAAAACGAATTGCCGCTTTATTCAACAAGGCTTGGATATAATCTGGATCCAAATCCAATGCTTGGTCGTAATATTTCTCACCTTCTTTGATCTTATTTAAATTAACCATCGCAAAGCCTAAGTTTGTCAATGCCATTGGTCGTTTCGGATTTTCTTTTAAAACAAATTCGAAAGTCATTTTCGCTTGTGGGAAAGATCCTTGAGCTAAATAATTTACGCCAAGTTTTTCCTGAAAATCTAAATTGTATTTACTGAGCTGGGTTGCTTTTTTATAATACAATAATGATCGACTCAAATTTCCAGAATTATACAAAGCCTCTCCAATTCGATAAGCAGTCCAGGCATCAGAAATACTTGTTGGAGGATAACTTTTTGCAAGATTCAGAATAGCAGGATAATCAATTCCAGCGAAATAATAATGAACCCAAGTGTTTATCTTCTCAACTTCATTGGCTGTAGATTTTTTAAGATAATATAAAGCAGAATCTAAGATTACTTTTTCAGAAACAGATTTATCAAACATTGCAATATATCCTTGGGCCATTTCCAAATCTTCTGGATTTTCTTTAGTCAACATTTTCAATCCTAAAAACTGAGCAATTTCTTTTTTTTCACCTTCACTTATTTGTCGTTTCTCAAAATCAGTTATCCGACTGATATAATGATCCGTTATCCGAATATGTGGAATATCAATACTCGAAGACGGAGGCATATGGCATTTTACACAATTGTCATCTACCGCATTTCGATCACCCATAGGTGCCGCACAAAGTGCTAGTTCTTTGCTTTGGTGGCAATCGATACAAACTTGATTATAAGCAACTTTTTGGGATTGGCGAACACTGTGATGTGGATTGTGACAACTCAAACAAGTCAGCTCATCTGACATGGTATAACATTTACTCAAGCGAAGTCTATCTGCTTGAGAGGCCATAATAAACGCCTCATGTGAATTGGTATATCTGGGCAAAAACACATTCATCACTTCAGACAATTCCATTCCTGGTTTGAAATCAAAAAAGGTTTTTCCAGGTTCTAAAACAGGAATACCTTGAAGATGGCAACGTTGACAAAGATCCATTTGCAAATCTTTGGATAAGTCAGCCGGATTTACAATTGTATAATCAATGTATTTTGAAGTGTCAATAATATTTCCTGCTAATTTTTCTTTGACATGAATCTCCCCGGGACCATGACAACGTTCGCATTCAATCCCAGTCGGCATGTGCTCATATTTATTTAGCGAAGCTTCCACTGCAACGGGATAATGGTTGTGGCAAGTAATACATTCAGTTGTTAAAAACCTGGAAAATCGTTGGTTTTCTTTGTCAAACCCTGGAGCCATATCCCATCTTTCTTCTTGGGTATAATAAGTAATGGGTGCTTGAAAAAAGTATCCATTTTCATTGATAATATGAGAATTTGTATGATGACCAGAACCTACAATATAATCTATTTTTTCAATGCGCTTATGAATGGTATCTTTTCCAGAAATCCGATATTCCATGACATACATTGTGTCATTTTGAAAATATGGTTTATAATAAAAATCAGATTTCTTATCATAAACGACTTGGTGAGGTCCGAACTTCGCTCCGCTTTTTTCTTTTGTTGCTTTATCGAAAGACTGCCCCATACCTGTTTCTATAAAAGTATGGTAGACATTTGCATGACAAGAACGGCAGGTTTCCATTCCAATGTATTGAACCGAGTCTTGTAAATTGAGGTAAGTATTGGTCAGTGTTTTTTGATCTGTACCTTTATTGCAATAAACCAAAAGGCCTGCTGCAATTATTAGAATGGTGTAAATTAATTTATTTCTTAGCTTCATCTGATAAGAACTTGGACTATAATAATAACTGATGATTAACTTAAACTTAGGAACAGCAATAAGGCATTCAGAAAGATATTGTTATGTCGTTATATAGCTATATCACGACATGACTATATAACTCTATCTTTCTGTTCAAGGATGTGCTGCTACCCAAACTTCTCCATCTTCAAAAATCTCTTTTTTCCAAATGGGTACTGTTTCTTTTAAAGTATCGATACAATATTGGCAAGCTTCAAAAGCTGCTTTTCTATGTGGTGTTGAAACGGCTATAATTACAGCAATTTCTCGAATTTGTAAAACACCAACTCGATGATGGATTACAATTTTTTCAGCCTCCCATTTCTCTTTGGCTTGCTCAGCAATCTTCCTCATTTCTGAAATCGCCATAGGCTTATAGGATTCAAATTCTAATCGCTGAACGGCTTTACCTTTGGTCTGATTTCTTATTGTTCCTACAAAAATAGCAATCCCTCCTGACCCATCGGAAACGACCAGATCATTACATTCCTGTACCGAAAGCTCTGTATCTTTTAATTGTATATCTATCATTTTATTGATATAAATAATGAGTGATTTTTTCTTGAAATAAGTGAATGATGGTGGTGATAGCCTGAACTTTTTATTGTCACCTTAAATTCCTAATTCCTAGTTTCAGCCTCCGCTTACTGGAGGAATAATTACAACCTCATCTGCTTCTTTTAATTTAAAATCATCCCTTTGGTATTCTTCATTAACAGCAATTGCTAATGATCTTAGTTTATTGAATTCCGGAAACTTATTACAAAGACTAGCTTTTAAAGACTGTACATCCATCCCATCTTCTAATTCTATTTCGACAGATTGTCCGTTGATGATATCTTTTGCAATACCGAATGCTAAGACGTTTATTTTCATTTTTATTTTTATTTAACTCCTAGATGAAAGGTGTTTAAAACATCCCTTCTGATTACTTTTCTTCTAAATATTCCTTTAAAGCATCCCAACTCAAGGTAGCACATTTCGATCTTCCAGGAAAATCTTTTGCAGCTTCAAATGCTTGAAAATCCTCTTCAATATTTTCTTCTTTTATTCCTTCTGGATTGATGACATTTAAAAATGATTTCAAAATATCTTTCGTTTCGATTAAAGATTTGCCTTCCAGATGCTTTACTAAAATCGAAGTGGAAGCTTTAGAAATTGCACAACCAAATCCATGAAAACTAAGGTTTACAATTTTATCATTTTCAATTTCAAAAAACAATCTGAAACGATCTCCACATATTTGATTATAAGCTTCTAACACCACCTCCGCCTCTTCTCTTTTTTCAAAAGCAAAAGGTTCATTATTGTTTTTTAAAATTACAGTTTTATAAAGTTTTTTTAATTCTTCATTCATTTTATTTACTACTTGCTCTTCTGATAAAAACTTGTCTTTTTGTATTTTACACAATATTCTTTTTTAGAATGAGAATAGAGTATTTTTTTTGAAATCTCTAACCTACTAAACTTGTTCTTCTACATTTAGGAGTGCATTCATTCATTTACAAATCCACTCATTCGCTCATTTCTAATTTGGAGTTTACATTCAATTAAAAAACTGTTGTATCCCCTTCAAGGCATCAATCATTTTATCAATTTCAAAAGGAGTATTATATATAGTAAAAGAAGCTCTAGTCGTTCCTGGTAATTCTAGAAAATCCATCAAAGGTTGAGTGCAATGATTCCCCGCTCTGACTGCTATTTTTTCAACACCTAAAATGGTCGCAATATCATGCGGGTGAATACCATCCATTACAAAAGAAATAATCGACCCTGCCTGATCTGTTGAATTATTTCCATTATTTATTGAACCGATGATTCTCAGTCCGTTTATTTCTAGCATCTTATTTACCGCATAAGTCCTCAAATGCTTTAAGTATTTTTGTATTTCTTTTTTATCGAATTGATTTAAATAATCAATCGCATATCCTAGCCCAATAATGCCGGCTATATTGGTTGTTCCAGCTTCAAACTTTTGAGGACCATCTAAGAAAGATGTTTTTTTAAAAGTAACATTCTTAATCATGTCTCCACCAAAATTTATTGGATGCATTTTCTTTAAATGTTCTTCCTTTCCATATAGAATACCTACTCCAGTAGGTCCAAATATTTTGTGTCCTGAGAAAACAAAAAAATCAACATCCAAGGCTTTTACATCAATTTCATAATGAGCTACACTTTGAGCTCCGTCGATCAAAACGGGGATTCCATGATCATGAGCAATCTCTATCATCTCAGCTATCGGGTTGATTGTTCCAAGACTATTAGACACATGTACCAAAGCAACCATCTTAGTTTTCGGACTTAACAGCGCTTTATATAATGGTTTTTCGATGGTACCATCCTGATTGATTGGAATTACTTTTAAAATAGCACCTTTCGCTTCACATAACATTTGCCAAGGAATCAAATTCGCATGATGCTCCATAGCAGAAATCAAGATCTCATCTCCAGCTTGTAGTTGATGACTTAAGAAAGAACTGGCAACCAAATTTATTCCTGCAGTTGTTCCGGTAGTATATACAATACTCTGTTCATTCGGTGCGCCAATAAAGTCAGCTACTTTTTGCCGTACAACTTCATACTTTTTTGTCGTACTTGCGGCAAGATCGTAGATACCTCGATGAATATTGGAATTGTGATTTTCATAATAATCCTTGATCCCATCGATCACCATAGCTGGCTTTTGGGTCGTAGCGGCATTATCAAAGTAAATCAAGTCTGGATTGTTGATAAAAATCGGAAATTCGCCTCGTATGTTTACTGGATCTATCATCTTTTACAATAATAGAATTTTTTAGCCATTAGTTTAACAAGCTATCTAAATTTTATTAATTTTAAACTGTTTCATCCTAAAATTGTAGGATGTACTACTAAACTATCTATAATCAAAAACATGCTATACGACAACCACGGAAGAGAGATAAATTATCTGAGGCTAGCGGTGACCGATCGTTGTAATTTACGTTGCTTTTATTGTATGCCTGAGGAAGGCATTAAATATATGCCTAAAAAGGAACTTTTGTCCTATGAGGAAATGATCAGACTGGTCACTATGATGGCTGGAATGGGTATTTCAAAAGTCAGGATAACTGGAGGAGAGCCTTTTTTAAGAAAAGGTATGATGGAATTCATGGAAACACTTTCCAATATTACTGGCATAGAAAAATTAAACATCACAACTAATGGGACTTTGACCAAAGATTTAGTTCCGGATTTTAAGAAAGTTGGAATTAGTTCTGTTAATCTAAGTTTAGATAGTCTCGACGAAAAACGTTTTTTTGATATTACTCGAAGAGACAATTTTTCTACAGTCATGGACACTTTTCATCAACTTCTTGAGCATGGTATTCAAACTAAAATAAATGCGGTAGTGATGAATGGCCGAAACATTGATGATATCATCCCAATGGTTCGACTAGCGAAAGAGCATCAGGTTGCTGTACGATTTATAGAAGAAATGCCATTTAATGGTACTGGCTCGAATAGCGAACAATTGCTTTGGGATTATCCAAAGATCTTGGATCACATCAAAACTGAGTTTCCAAATATTGAAAAAATAAAAGATCCAAAACACTCCACTTCTTTTAATTATCAGATTCCGGGTTTTAAAGGATCAGTAGGAATTATTGCGGCTTATAGTCGCCTGTTTTGTGGATCATGTAATCGCATTAGATTGACTCCCCAAGGTATGTTGAAGACCTGCCTTTATGATAATGGAGTTTTTAATATAAAAAATCTAATTCGAGAAGGAGCATCAGATGAGCAATTGAAAACGGCGTTCCTTGAAGCTTTAGGAAATCGGGCGAAGGATGGATTTGAAGCAGAACAAAATAGAGATTTTGGTTTTCCAGCTTCAGAATCCATGGCAACGATTGGTGGATGACCGTTTTCGCATTTATTAAATTTATTTTTTGTCCCACATAAGTCGCATGAGTACACCTTAACGTGGAAGTGACTAAGTATTTTTATTCTTCAAATTCAAAACTTAATTCTTTATAATGAAAAGACTTATCAACCTTGGTTTTATTTTAATTGTAACTTTAAATGTTCCTTTGTTTGGACAAATGAAAAAAGAAGCTCCAAAAGCAGTTCCTGTTTTTAAGGATGGAGAAGCACAAATAGTAGAAGCTTTTGATACTCCAGATAAATGGCTGAGACATGACCTTTGGGTAGAGACTACCTTTGATACAGATGGTGACGGTAAAAAAGACAGAATGCATGTCAGTGTTACCAGACCTTTTCAAACAGATAGTGAAGGATTGAAATTACCTATAGTTTATATCTCTAGTCCGTATTTTGCAGGAGTAGCCCAAAACTCAGATGGAATTTTCTGGGATGTGAGACACGAACTTGGAGAAACTCCTCCTCCGCATATTCATCCTGATGTTAAGCGAACTGGTGAACGACCGATCATATCCAATTCTCATATCAAAACATGGGTACCAAGAGGATATATCGTTGTTCATTCTTCTTCTCCTGGAACAGGTCTTTCCCAAGGCGCACCAACCATCGGTGGAGAAAATGAATCACTTGCCCCTAAGGCGGTTATTGAATGGCTTGGTGGCAAAAAAAATGGTTACGTTGCTCCAGATGGGAATGAACGTGTAGAAGCGTTTTGGTCAACAGGGAAAGTTGGAATGACGGGAACTTCTTATAATGGAACCCTTCCTTTAGCGGCAGCAACAACGGGTGTAAAAGGTTTAGAAGCCATCATCCCAATTGCTCCGAATACATCTTACTATCATTATTACCGTTCTCACGGTTTGGTTCGTCATCCTGGTGGTTACCTTGGTGAAGACATTGATGTTTTGTATGACTTCGTACATAGTGGCGATGAATCAAAACGAGCACATAATGATCGAGTCGTTCGTGATACGGAGATGGCAAATAATATTGATCGAGAGAAAGGAGATTACAACGACTTCTGGGCGAAGCGGGATTATCTAAATCATATGCCAAAAATGAAAGCGGCCTTGTTAATGTCTCATGGTTTTAATGATTGGAATGTAATGCCAGAGCATAGTTATAGAATTTATGAAGCTGCAAAAAAGCAAGGTCTTCCGTGTCAAATATTTTATCATCAACAAGGTCATGGTGGACCTCCTCCAATGTCTATGCGTAACCGATGGTTTACCAGATATTTGCATGGTATTGAAAATGACGTTGAAAAAGACGCCAAAGCTTGGATCGTTAGAGAGCAAGACAAAATGGATGAACCTACTTCTTATGCTGATTATCCAAATCCGGATGCTTCACCTGTTGCTTTTCATTTGAGTACTGGTGCTCCGTCTCATGGTAAATTAACTACAAGGCCTGAGAAAAAGAAACAAGGAACAGAAACCTTAGTTGATAATTTTTCATTCTCAGGAACTGCACTT
This sequence comes from uncultured Saprospiraceae bacterium, assembly GCA_937921595.1. Lineage (GTDB taxonomy): Bacteria > Bacteroidota > Bacteroidia > Chitinophagales > Saprospiraceae > JAHDHW01. Next base: position 77 of record CAKZTD010000457.1, on the reverse strand, counting down.
GCAAAAGCAGAATACACTGATCATCGATTAATGTTTGTAACACCAATTTTGAAAAAACCAATTCATATTTCAGGTAC
>CAKZTD010000456.1 GCA_937921595.1 uncultured Saprospiraceae bacterium | reverse complement strand
ATTGAAAATAGTCCGAGTGATGCACTTTCTTTGGATGTTTTTGCCAATGATCTGCAATGCTTTGAAAGTAGTGATGGAATCATTGATCTGACCGTAAACAATGGCACAGGTTTTATTGATTTTGATTGGAATGAAGATGCTTTAGATGGGATGACCAGTATAAATAATTTATCAGTCGGTGCGTATCTTGTTACGGCAACTGATGAGAACAATTGCGTGGCGGAGACGGATACGATTTTTATTTCACAACCCGATCAGTTTTTTGTAGATCTGGGTTTAGAAGCTGAAACCAATGTAATTTTATATGGAGATACGATCGTAGCAAGCGCAGTGCCTTCCATCAATCATGAAGCTATTGTAAATACCATCTGGTTGCCTCCACATATTTTGACTGACCCGAATACAGAAAGCCCGTTTGAGCAAAATGCTTCTCCACTTTCAACAAGCGAATTGATCGTTATGATTGAAGATACCTCGGGATGTTTTGCTGCTGATACGACGATGATTATTGTGAGTACAGATTTTCCTTTTTTCGTTCCTAATGTTTTTGCTCCAAACAGTAGTAATGTTCAAAATTCTATTTTCCGACCTTTTGTTACCGATAAAGTAGAGCAGATAAATTACATGAGAATTTTTAATCGTTGGGGAGCTCTAGTTTATGAAAGAAAAGATTTTCCGATAGACGATGAATCAACCGGTTGGGATGGTCGATTTAATGGGGAAATGCTCGACTCTGGTGTTTATGTATTTTTACTTGAAATGGAATTTATTAATGGATCGGTTAGAAGTTATTCGGGGGATGTTACCTTGCTGAGGTGATGTGCTTTTGTTGGTTAAAAGCATTTTGTTGTACTCAGTTTTTGTTAATTGTAAACAAATTTATTTTTTCATTCCTGCCTCTTAATTCTGCTTCTCCTAGAGCTTGAAGTTGAAAAGTTTTGTCAATGTTTAAAGTTCCAGTTAATTTTTCAGAAACCAATAAATCTACACTATAGTTATTACATAAGCCTTGAATTCGGGCAGTCGTATTTAAAACATCTCCGGTGAAAGTTATCTCTTTTTTTATGACTCCAATTTCACCAGTTGTAACTTTTCCCAAATGAATTCCCGCTTTGAAAGTTGGAATTACACCAAATTTGGATTCATATTTTTCCGCATGATCGCTAAGGGATGTTTTCATATCAAAGAAACAGTTGATACAATTATTATCTGTTAAGCCCTTCTTGTATTTCCACGTCACAATAACTTCATCTCCAACATACTGATATATTTCTCCACCATTTTCTATAATAGGGTTTGACAAATCCGAATAATATTCTTTTAGCATTTTAAAATATTCTACATGACCCAATTTTTCTGCAATCGTAGTAGATGATTTCATATCGAGAAACATAAAAATCCGTTCTTCTTCGACGGGGTGATGATATTTTCCTGTGAAAAAATTTAATAATACAGCTTGACCAATATTGTCACTTACTTCTGTGTAGAATAAAGATATAACTACTGCGATAGTGTAGTACATGAGGATACTCCAAAAAGCAAAAGCGGAGAAAAAGACGGCAGCATTTTCCCATACTTGTTTATTCAATATACTTACTCCTAATTCTTGAGAATTAGTTGAGATTAAAATAATAAAAATGGCTGATGTCATGATCAACAAATAAATAGCCGTTTTAGATATTATTTTTTTGAGGAAGCTACTTTTTTGAAACCATTTGTTAAGATAAAAGACCTCAAAAATACCAGCAAATATCCCAATGATCAGTGATATAATTGCTGGAATAATTAAATTAAAAGAATATGGATTTCCTGTTGAAGGATAAAAAGGGTGATCTCCTAAAATCCCTTGTTCTAGTGAAGAATAGATGACACTAAAAATGAAAGTGATTAACCCGAATGGGATAACTCTTAAGAGGTTTCTTTTATTTTTAGGTGAAAGCATCTATTCTGTTTTAATGATCAATTTTAGCAATCTAAATATCTTGAAAGTTACGAGAAAAATATAATGTCCACTAAATTAGTAATTATCATTATTGTACAAGAATAAATACTGTTTAATAAAAAAAGGATTTCGTATCCAAAGTTAAGTTGTGTTTTTTATTTTCTTCAGTTGTAACTTTTTTATTCTTAAATTCTAAATCTATCAATTTTATTTTAGTAACTTATTACAGAGGTTATTCACAAATTTCATCAATCCATTTCTGATCGATTTTGCCTTCACTATCTATATGAAAAACTGCTCCGATTGAACAATCCTTCGGTCCAATTGAATCTACTAAATATCTATAATCAAATCCCATATCAAGTGGTTCACCTAAAATTGCTTTCACATATGAAGTATCCGCATCTAGTTTCATTAATTCGACGACTTTACTCAGACTTATATAATCATTATGTTTCTGATAGTGTAAACCATATTCTTCTATTGGTGGTAATTGATTACATCCTAGCGAAAACAAAAAGATCCCAAATAAAAAAATAGTGATTTTTTTCATAATGGTTAATTTTAAGATGTTTAAAGGTGTTTTGGGGTCAGTGGAAAATAACAAAAGTACTCAAGATGATTCTTGCTTTACGAATTGAACAATGAAAAATAATTATTACTTTACGAAAGATTTGAATTTGCAATACACTTATTGATGCTAACATTCGGTGGAAATGATGTAGGCCGCGTTTAGCGACATTAGCCGTGTTGTATTTTTTTCTTGTCAGTCTTAATGCTATAAATATCTTTTCCTAAATGTGCTTGGATTTTCATTAGTTACTTTTTTAAAAATTCGATTGTAGTAAGACAAACTTTGAAACCCTGAATGATAACAAGCATCGCTGACACTTTTGCCTGCCATTAAATAACGCTTAGAATGACTGATTCGGTAACGGTTTAGAAACTCAATGAAAGTGTATTTTGTCATTTTTTTAAAGTAGCGACAAAAGGCTTCTTTGCTCATAAAACAGATTTTTGCTATCTCATCTAATTCTATTTTTCGATGATAATTTTTATCAATAAAAGCATGAATCAACCTCATTCTTTGCTGTTCTTTGTTACTGGATTTATTTAGGTAAGGTTTTTCATGTAAGATTTCTACCAATTCTATTTCAGAAATTAATTGCAATATTTCTACTAATTGTAGGTATTGTTGAAAAGGTTTTAAATGCTCCAAATTAAATAATCTTTTTCCTATAAGAGGGATCATTTCACCCGAAAACGCTATACCTTTTTTCGATTTTTCAAATAACCTTTTAATGGCTGCCAATTCAAGAGCATGGAGAAAATGCTGTTCAACAAAATCTTTTTTTAGATGGACAACTACTTTTTGGTATTCCTCCTGAACACCATAATCAAAATTCAAATGAGGAATATTTGAACCGATTAAAACCAAGTCACTCCCTTCGTAAGATGAAATATGCTCGCCTACGTGTCGTGTACCACTGGCCCCTTCAATATAAACTAATTCATATTCAGGATGGGAGTGCCAAAAAAATAAATCACTCAACCGAGGATTGAACATCATACTGAAAGAACGATTGACTTGACTGGTGATGGTTTCGAGCTGAGCTTTCATTTTTGGATAATATTAAACATAGGATGCTGTCCGGAAAGTAAATATATCAATATTGTACAATTTTAGATCAAAAACAGTAAAATTGTTTCTTGTTTTCTCCTTTAACTTTGCAGCATTCATTTACTCCCAAATCAATCATGAAGAAAGATCATCAAACAATGGAATCGATAATGAAACCTGATAATCAGCACAAAGATATTCCTGGAAATCCATCAACTGCCAAAAGTAGTAATCTACAACTAAGGCAAACGGCTACCGCTGATTCGTTGCGGGTACTGACTCTAAAGGATTGGGAATTTTGGAAACATAATGGCTATGTGGTCATCAGACAGGCTGTTCCTCGTGAACAGGCGATGGTAACCGCAGACTTCCTTTGGGAATTTGATGAGAAAGACCCAAAGGATTCTGAAACTTGGTATGCTGCTCCACGAGCTGAAATGCGAATGAAAGAATTGGCAGGAACAGGTATGGTAGAAGTTTATAATCATCAACACCTCTGGAATAATCGACAAACTCAAAGGCTTTACGATGCCTTTGTAGATATTTGGGGGATGGAAAAATTATGGGTGACGATTGACCGAGCAAATTTGAATTTCCCAATACGTCCAGGGCATGAATACAAAAGCTTCATTCACTGGGATTATGATCCTGAAACGAAACCTCAAAATGTACAAGGTGTGCTAGCGCTCACTGATCAAAAGGACGAGAACATGGGCGGCTTTCAATGTATTCCGTGGTTGTATCGAAATTATGATACGTGGAAATTAACCCAACCCGAAGACCGAAATCATTTCAAACCTGATATCACAGGCTTGGAAGATAAATTGGTGAAAGTACCTTTGGAAGCAGGTGATTTGTTAATTTTTAACAGCTCAGAACCTCACGGTATTCGAGCTAATAATTCACAGGACAAAGTTAGAATTGCCCAATATATTTCTATGATGCCTGCTCAAGAGGATAATGAGTCATTAAAAGAATGGCGTGTTAATTCATGGAAGAATCGTATTGCCCCTGAAGGTTATGCTTTTCCTGGCGACCCTAGGAATTGGGAGCAAACAAAATATGAAAGAGCAGAATTAACTCCTTTAGGTGAGAAATTGTTAGGTTTAAAAAAATGGTGATT
>CAKZTD010000455.1 GCA_937921595.1 uncultured Saprospiraceae bacterium | reverse complement strand
CGACGGAAATAATCCACACACATATTATAAGAAATACGCATTGCCCACTGAACGAATTTACCTTCGTGGTTGTATTTCCCTTTTCTTAGGGTGTCGATAATTTTAATGAAAACTTCTTGGAATATATCTTCCGCAAGAGCTGTGTCTTTGACAAAAAGATAAATTGAAGTGTAGATTTTTTGACGGTGACGGTTCAGTAGTATTTCAAATGAACGTTCGTCTCCTTCTAAATACAGAGCAATAAGCTGCTGATCGCTAACTGGCATAACTTGCATAACTATCCTATTTTCCGCTAAATGAAAAAATATTAAAGTGTAGAAGTTTACCGTCTATAGAATCAAGTTTTATTGCGTTATGAAATGAAAAGTAATAGAATTATAATTAACTCTCTCTCAAAGATAAATCCAATTTATACATAAACCTAATTGTTTGGTATACTTTAAACTTATCTTAACAGATGTTTAACAAGCATGTTAATTCTCTGTCAGATTCAAAAATGGGAATGTTTTACCACAAAATCAACCTTTACCTATATAAAATTTGTTAAAGTTTACTACCCACCAAATCGACCAAGAACAATATTCTGAATTATATCTTTCAACATAATAAAATTCCGAAGACTTCCTTCAATCTCTATTTCTACCTTCTTATCTTTGGAAATTCTTGAAAATATTTTTTTTTAAAAAAAATCCCTTTTGTTTATTAATCAGAAAACTCTATTTTCATTCTCTTGTTCTGAATGAGAAGAAATTATAAAAAAGAGAAGAAAACATGCCGAAGAAAAAAGCTGCTGTATTAGAACGTCCAACTCTTGATAAAAGCAATAAATTTATTTCTATAAAAGGAGCCCGAGCTAATAATCTTAAAAACATTGATCTCGATATTCCTAAAAACAAACTAATTGTCGTCACTGGCGTTTCTGGTTCTGGAAAATCTTCCATTACAATGGACACTTTATATGCAGAAGGGCAACGTCGATATGTTGAAAGCCTCAGTTCTTATGCTCGTCAATTTTTGATGAGAATGAAAAAACCAGATGTAGATTATATAAAAGGCATATGCCCAGCCATCGCTATTGAGCAAAAAGTCAGTTCAAGCAATGCCAGATCTACCGTCGGTTCTCTGACGGAAATCTATGACTTTCTCCGCTTGTTATATGCCCGAATTGGAAAAACCCATTCTCCAATTTCCGGAGAGCTCGTAAAAAAGCATGAGGTTTCAGATGTCGTGGATTATGTCAATTCCTTTAAAGCTGGAGAGAAAGCTCAACTTTTTATTCCACTGCAAAACAAATATACTGATAGAAAACTCGAACAAGAGCTTAGTCTTTTACTGCAAAAAGGATATACCAGGATTCAATTTAAAGGAACCCTCTCGAGAATTGAGGATCTCTTAGAAGATAAGAAGTTTAAAAAAAATAAACTAATCTCTGAAATCAAGGGTGATGATTATAGAATCCTTATTGACCGTTTTGTGGTAAAAAAAGATGATGAGGAAAATAATAAACGAATTGCCGATTCTGTTCAAACTGCTTTTTATGAAAGCGAAGGAGAATGTATCATTGAGGTAATCGATAAAGAATCGCAAAGTTTCAATAATCGTTTCGAATTAGACGGAATGGTTTTTATCGAACCAACACCACAACTTTTCAATCCCAATAATCCCTTTGGTGCTTGCCCTAAATGCGAAGGCTATGGAAAGGTCATGGGCATCGACAACCAGAAAGTAATCCCAGTTCCTTCGAAATCTGTTTATGATGGAGCAATTGCTTGTTGGAGAGGAGAAAAACTGGGAAAGTGGTTAACTGATTTTTTAAATGTTGCTCACGAGTTCGACTTCCCTGTCCACAAAGCATATCAGGATCTTTCTAAAAAAGAAAGGAAATTGCTATGGAAAGGAAATGAGTATTTTAATGGGATCGATGATTTCTTTAGCGAACTAGAAGAGAAAACTTATAAAATTCAAAACCGAGTGATGCTTGCTCGATATCGTGGAAAGACAACTTGCTCAACCTGCGATGGCAGTAGACTTCGAAATGAAGCGATCTATATAACTGTCAACAAAAAACCAATCACCGAGTTGGTTCATCTTCCGATTGATGAACTCAGTATCTTTTTTGAAAAGATGGAGCTTTCTGAACACGACACCACCGTTGCCAAAAGAATAATCCTGGAAGTAACGAATCGCCTAAGTTTCATGTGTGATGTTGGATTGGGCTACTTGACGATCGGACGACTTTCAGCAACTTTGAGTGGAGGAGAAACCCAACGAATTAATCTCACGAGAACATTGGGTAGTAACCTAACCAGTTCTCTTTACATCTTGGACGAACCAAGTGTTGGACTTCATCCTAGAGATACAAATCGTTTGGTAAAGGTTTTAAAAACACTTCGCGATTTAGGAAATACCGTCGTCGTTGTCGAACATGAAGAGGACATTATTAAAAATGCAGACTACCTAATTGACATTGGGCCAGCCGCTGGCATCCATGGCGGAGAAGTTGTTTTCGCCGGACCGTATAAAGACATTTATAAAAAGTCAAACAAAAGTCTGACTCCTCTTTACATGAATGGTACAATGGGAATCGCATTACCAGACAGTAGACGAAAGTATGTCAACAAAATAGAAATCAAAGGCGCCAATCAACACAATTTACAAAATGTCGATGCTACTTTTCCGCTCAATACCTTGACCGTTGTTTGTGGTGTTTCGGGAAGTGGAAAAACAACTTTGGTAAAACATATTTTATATCCAGCTTTGAAAAAACACTTCGGTGAACCGTTCAAAGTAGCTCCCGGTCAGCACTCTAGTCTAGAAGGCGATTTGGATCAATTGACACAAGTCGAAATGGTCAACCAAAGACCTATTGGGAAATCTAGTCGATCAAACCCAGTCACCTATGTCAAAGCTTACGATGCCATCCGGAAATTAATGACCGATCAACAACTTTCAAAAATCAGAGGTTTTAAACCAAAACATTTTTCTTTCAATGTTGATGGTGGTCGTTGTGATACTTGCAAAGGAGAAGGAGAACAAGTTATTGAAATGCAATTCTTAGCTGATGTTCGATTGGAATGCGAAGACTGTAAAGGACAACGATTCAACCAGGATGTTCTTGATGTCAGATACCTTGATAAGAATATTTATGAAATTTTAAACTTAAGTGTGGATGAAGCACTGGAGTTTTTTGATGGCGTAAAAGAGATCATTACTAAAATCAAACCGCTTAGTGATGTCGGCCTTGGCTACATTAAACTTGGTCAATCTTCTAGCACACTTTCCGGAGGAGAAGC
>CAKZTD010000454.1 GCA_937921595.1 uncultured Saprospiraceae bacterium | reverse complement strand
CATACTTTTCGCTATGCTTACTCTGCTACAATTTTAGCCAATCAAAAAAATATAAAAATTTCAAAACCTAATAATACCATTGCCGCTTTTGCTCCTTTTGCAAAATTAACGTCCAATCCTGCTCATCCGGTTTTATCATTTAGTGAAGATGAATTAGGGCAAATCCAAAAACAAGTAGCCGGTGTGTTTTTAGAAGATCGAAGTGCTTCCAAGGCTAAGCTTTTAGAAAATAGAAAACAACATGCGGTATTACATTTGTCAACTCATGCCTTCTCTTCTCCGTCAGAAGATAAGCCGAAAATCATTTTTTCGGATTCCGCATTATATCTTTCCGAATTATACACTTTGCAAATCCCTTCAAATTTAGTCGTGCTAAGTGCTTGCCAAACCAACATCGGAAAACTATCTCCTGGAGAAGGTGTCATGAGTCTTGGTCGTGGATTTACTTATGCAGGAGCGAAGAGTTTGATTTCGAGTTTGTGGAATGTCAATGCAAATTCTACTGGAGTGGTGCTTTCTGATTTTTATAAAAACCTCCAAATGAAAGTTCCAAAACATTTGGCATTACATCAGGCAAAGAAGTCATTTCTAGAAAATGAAAACTTAAGTTCCTTTAATCGTTCACCTTACTATTGGGCAGGATTGATTTATTATGGAGATACGGCTCCATTAGTTTTAAAACAACCTAATCCCTGGAATTCTAAAAGCTTGATGCTTGGAGCTTTAATAGTATTCGTTCTTACTGGATGGTACTTTTTTCGGAAAAAGAAAACAATGTAGATTACGGTAGCTTTTAATGTGACATAGTTAATTTTTGAAAAATAGTTGATTTTTTTTTGTTTTCATTGAAAGTTCTTTATACCTTCAACATTAGATTTACAAAGAATGATTCTGGAGTCTATATTTCAGAATTTTATATTACCTCAAAAAAACAAAAAAAATGAACACGAAAAACCTCGTATTCCACGGGTCTATTCCTTAGACTCAGCGTATTCCAATTATCAAAATTAAGAGAGAGTTACTTGTTATTTGACAAAGCAATTACTGGTGTATTAGCACAGCAAAGAGTATAATAATTTATTATAATGCTTTTTTAAGTGATAATAATTACCGAGAAAGAAAGACAAATTATTCAAAGCATAGCTGATTGAATTTTATCGTTACCTGTTTTTGAAAAGACATTTTTTATTCGATACTCCACACTCGAAGTCTTTTCAATTAATACTTGATTATTAAATTTTTACTTCGCTATTCATTTCGAAAAGCGCTGAAGTTTTTTGATTTTAAATACATCTTATGGATGGATATCCGATGTTTTAAAATTATAAGAATAGTAAATTTTTTACATCAAGTATTCCGACTTCTTCAAAATAATAATACTGTTTTTAAAGTGATTAGACTTTAGAATAATACAAGGGGTTGTATGCTCTGTATCAACAATACTTATCCAGTTAATCATAACTGTATAAGCTATTGCTATACCTGTTTGTAGACTACACTTTTGTTTCTATAAAATCAAGTTTAATGCACTATAAGTTATAAATCCCAAAGGCCCAAAAAAATAAAATTAACCACTATACCACATTCTTATTATTGGTTCAATTAGCCAAAAAACACAATTAATAAATACCCCCGGAAAATGAAAAATTTATCCTCACTCCAACAACTATCTAAAAACTTTGGAAATACTCTTTCCATCATTTTAGCTACCATTTTATTGATAGGCTTCTCTACTACCTTATCAGCTCAAAATGATACCCCATGTGAATGTTCGCAAAGATGGACACAAGGTGGTGCATGGAATGTGGATGGAACGGTTGATGATACACCTCCTCAAAACCAACAACCTAAAGGCATTATCAGATGTGGAAGTTCAGCTGATACCGAATCTAATATTTCTAGTGATTATAATTGTTCATATAACTCTTTAGAATATGAAGTTGTCCCGCAAACTTGTATAGATCCTAGTACAGGTTTACCAACTACTATTACACCTCCAACAAACGGACAACCTATTATTTGGCTCAATTTCGATGTTAGACCAAATGCAGGGATTGCAGAATGGCAGCTAAATGATAATTCAGGAGATAATATAGGATGGGTGTTATACTATTCTTCTGTATCTACTACAGGGACAGGCTCTGGACCTCAATATCAAAGTGGAGACTGTAGTGATTTAATATATATATCCTGTGGATCAGAAAGTTCTAACACATGGAACGATCTTCCATCACCACAATTCCCAAATGCATCAAACTATTATTTAGCAATATGGGATCAGGATGCTGATGGAAATTTATCAATAAATAACTTCAAGGCTAGATTCGGTTGTGGTGATGGTGACTTATGTGTTTTAGACCAGAATGGAAATGAGGTGACCACATGTAACGATGATGGAACCTATTCTGTAGAAGTATTTTTCTTTGGTACAAATGGACAATATGTAGGAATTGATAACACTGCTTCTGCAACAGATATCAGTCCTGCCAGTGTATGTTTAACAAATATTGAAGATACCCCTAGTGTAACTGATGGCAGTATTACATTTACTTATCCAATAGGAGTCGATTATGATGTGACAATCGAAAGAAATGCTGATTGTGAAGGTAACTCGGTGAATGATGGCTCTCTTTGTACTTTCGATGTTACTGGAACTGCCCCAATATGTCCCTGTGGAACCTGTAGCATACTGGGCCCTGATGGTCCTGTTTGTGGTGGAACTTCACAAGTCTTCACTGCACCAATTACCGGAGTGTGCCCTAACCCAATATATAATTGGACAATAACAGGAGATGGAACAATTACCAGTTCTACTACTGGTTCATCTGTTACAGTTCTTGCAGGAAATGTTTGTAATTCTTCTTATACAGTTACATCAAGTATTTCATGTGATGATTGTGGCCCTTCTCCTATTGTTTGTAGCAAGATAATTGCAGTTGGTGATGTGATCCTTCCTGTGATTGATTGCCCGGCAGATGTTACTTTTGAATGTGAAATTGGAGATGGAGGAGAAGCAACAGCTACTGATAATTGTAGCGGTAGTCCTGTTATTAGTTCTACTGATGTTACCAGCCTTGATGGATGTGGCTTAGGGGTAATTACTAGAACGTGGAAAGCAGTTGATGCGTGTGGAAACTCAAGTACCTGTTCACAAATCATTACGATCGAAGATAC
>CAKZTD010000453.1 GCA_937921595.1 uncultured Saprospiraceae bacterium | reverse complement strand
TCGTTTCTCCTATTTTGGCAGGAGAAACTACTACATGAATTCCACAATCAGCCATGATCTTCATCTTAGCTTCTGCAGTATCCTCAGCACCTCCAATAATTGCACCGGCATGTCCCATAGTTCTTCCTTTAGGTGCTGTTTGTCCTGCAATAAATCCAACAACAGGTTTCGTTGCATTTGCTTTGATCCAGTGAGCAGCATCTGCTTCCATGCTTCCACCAATCTCACCAATCATAATGATACCATCAGTATCAGGATCTTCCATTAGCAATCTTACAGCATCCAAAGTTGTAGTTCCAACAATAGGATCCCCTCCGATACCAATACAAGTTGATTGACCTAAACCTGCTTTGGTTACTTGATCAACAGCTTCATAGGTTAAGGTTCCAGAACGAGAAACAATACCAATTCTCCCAGGATTGTGGATAAAGCCAGGCATGATACCTACTTTGGCCTCACCAGGTGTCATTACACCAGGACAATTAGGTCCTACCAAACGACAATCCTTATTTTCGATATAAGCTTTTACTTTTACCATATCCTGAACAGGGATACCTTCTGTGATACAAATAATCACTTTGATACCTGCATCCGCAGCTTCCATTATTGCATCTGCAGCGAATGGAGGTGGAACAAAAATAATCGAAGTATCAGCATTTACTTTTTCTACTGCATCTAATACAGTATTGAAAACAGGACGATCCAAGTGGGTCATTCCTCCTTTACCAGGAGTCACTCCTCCAACAACATTGGTTCCATACTCGATCATCTGACCGGCGTGGAAAGTACCTTCTTTTCCAGTAAATCCCTGGACAATGATATTCGAATCTTTAGTTACTAATACAGACATTATTATTTATTGTTTTTATAAAACTTAAACTCAGATAAATCTGAACCTTAAGCTTTCTTTTATAAATTATTCCTGATCAGGTTCTACCATAATAAAAACATCTTCATTGCTTTTTTGTAGGTAGTATTTTTCTCTGGCGAATTTCTCTTGATTATTTTCAATATCTACTCTATCCTGATGCGCCTCTTTGATTTTCTCTTTAAAATACTGCTTATCCGCTTCCATTTCATTCAGCGTTTGTTGAAGTTGATAATTAGTCAGTACATCATGTTTATCAAAAAAAATCAATAAGGCCACAAAGCAAATAGAAACAACAAAGTATTTGTTCTTAAATGGAGCTGGAATCTTTTTTGTAAAAGGTTTAAAAGGATTGTTTCTAACAGCCATAATTTTAAATTAATTAAGAATGTTTAATTAAATACCTCCCATGGTATACGGGAATAATTTATATTCTGTTATACATTCTCATTATTAAAAACATTATTTTCCTTAAAACTTCTTTCCAAATTAGAATTATCCTCCAATCAAAGCTTTACCTGGAAAGATTGCTGAGTCGCCCAGTTCTTCTTCAATTCTTAGTAGCTGATTATATTTAGCGATTCTATCAGAACGAGAAGCAGATCCTGTTTTGATTTGCCCTGTGTTCAATGCTACAGCAAGATCAGCAATCGTTGTATCCTCTGTTTCTCCAGATCTATGACTCATTACACTAGTATACCCATTTTTGGTTGCCAAGTTTACGGTATCAATTGTTTCTGAAAGCGAGCCAATCTGATTTACTTTAATTAAAATTGAGTTCGCTGTATCTTCATCAATTCCTCTTTGTAAGCGTTCCGTGTTTGTCACAAATAAATCGTCTCCTACAATTTGAATCTTGTTTCCAATTTGTTTGGTCATATCCGCCCATCCACTCCAATCGTCTTCGTCTAGTCCATCTTCAATAGATAAAATCGGATATTGCTCCACCCAATCTTTCCAATAAGAAACCATTTCACTAGAAGTTAATTTGTCTCCTGTTGACTTATGGAAATGATAAACTTTTTCTTCAGCATTATAAAATTCTGAAGCAGCTGCATCCATTGCGATAAATACATCTTCTCCTGGACGGTAACCTGCTGTTTCTATAGCTTTTAAAACGATTTCAATCGCTTCTTTGTTTGATTTGATATTTGGTGCAAAACCACCTTCATCACCAACGTTAGTAGAGTAACCTTTCTTTTTCAAAACTGTTTTCAAGTTATGGAAAATTTCCACTCCCATTCTCAATGAATCTGAAAAGAACTCCGCTCCAACAGGCATAATCATAAACTCTTGAAAGTCGATACTATTGTCAGCATGAGATCCTCCGTTTAGAATATTCATCATTGGTACTGGTAAAACATGTGCATTCACACCACCAATATAACGGTACAATGGTTGTCCAAATTCTTCTGCCGCTGCCTTTGCAACTGCAAGAGAAACACCTAGAATTGCATTCGCACCTAATTTTGATTTATTAGGTGTACCATCTAATTGAAGCATTATATCATCAATGTAGATTTGCTCTGAGATCTCAACACCAATCAATTCTTCGCGAATAATTTCTTCAATGTTCTTACATGCTTTCAAAACTCCTTTTCCTAAAAAACGAGATTTATCTTCGTCTCTTAATTCGACAGCTTCATACTTTCCAGTAGATGCTCCAGAAGGTACTGCTGCTCTTCCCATTGCACCATCTTCCGTTAAAACTTCTACTTCAACCGTAGGATTTCCTCGAGAATCTAAAATTTCTCGTGATCTAATATCAATAATTTCACTCATTACTGTGTGTTTTAAGTTGTGACGGTCGTATTGGTTAAGGCATTTTTATCAGCTGCTATCATCTCTATAAATTCATCGAAAAGATAACGTGCATCGTGTGGTCCTGGCGATGCTTCCGGGTGATACTGTACAGAAAACGCTTTGTATTGTACCAAACGAATTCCTTCTATCGTATCATCATTAAGATTAACATGTGTAATCTCAACTTTATCTTTATTACTATTAATGGCATCTGGACTTACTCCAAATCCATGGTTTTGACTTGTAATTTCTCCTTTTCCTGATTTTAAATTCTTCACAGGATGATTGATTCCTCGGTGTCCATTGTGCATTTTATAGGTAGGTATATCTACAGATAATGCTAGTAATTGGTGGCCAAGGCAAATTCCAAAAAGAGGTTTGTCTTCTTTTAAAATTTGTTTTGCTAAAGCTACTGCGTAATCCATAGAAGCTGGATCACCAGGGCCATTAGATAAAAAGTATCCATCTGGGTTCCATTTCTGAATTTCTTCAAAAGGTGTTTTTGCTGGAAAGACTTTCAGATAACATCCACGATCACTTAGGCAATTTAGAATGTTTTTCTTTACGCCAAAATCCATAACTGCAACTTTAAATGCTGCATGGGGATCTCCGACATGGTATACTTCTTTGGTGCTTACTTTTGATGCTAATTCTAAACCTTCCATGGAGGGTACTTTTACTAACATCTTTTTCAGCTCGTCAACATCTAAAATCTCAGAAGACACAATTGCATTCATTGCTCCTTTATCTCTGATATGTCTCACGATAGCTCTCGTATCTACATTAGATATTCCAACAAGGTTTTCTTTTTCGAAATATTCTTGAATAGATTGATCAGCTAAAGATCTTGAATAATTGTTAGTGAAATTTTTACAGATTAATCCAGAAATCATAATTTTCCCTGATTCTGTTTCTAAGTCTTTGGTTCCATAATTACCAATATGAGCATTTGTCGTAATTAGCATTTGGCCAAAGTAGGAGGGATCTGTAAAGATCTCCTGGTACCCAGTCATTCCAGTATTAAAACAAATTTCTCCAGATGTTGTTCCAATTTTTCCGGCTGACTTTCCTTTAAAAACCGTTCCATCTTCTAGTAATAAAATGGCCGGTTGAGGTTGAAAATTGCTCATTCGTAAAGCTATATTTCAGTATTGAATAAATATTTTGCAGGTCGCACAAATATAGCATTAATTTGGAGTATAGAAAAAGGAATGATAGACAAAGAATCCTACAAACATAAAAAAAGCGACACCGAAACCGGCGTCGCTTTTTTAATTATATTTTTCCACTAAAGGTTATTCTTCTTCTTCATTTGCTTTATCAGCAACAACAGCTGCTGCTACAGCACCTGCCGCTTTTTTAGCGCCACCACTTCTACGAGTTCTACGTTTTTTACCTTTAGAGCTATCTTTAGCGTTTAGTAATAATTCATTAAAATCTACTAATTCAATCATCGCCATTTCAGCACCATCACTTCTACGGAAACCCGTTTTGATGATTCGTACATATCCTCCAGGACGATTACCTACTTTTGCAGAGATAGGACCAAAAAGCTCTTTTACAGCATCTTTGTTTTGCAAGTATGAAAACACAACCCTTCTTGAGTGAGTCGTATCTGTTTTAGATTTTGTAATCAAAGGCTCAACATAAAGTCTTAAAGCTTTCGCTTTTGCAATAGTTGTATTGATTCTTTTGTGAGTAAACAAAGCTATCGAAAGACTTTTAAGTAATGCTTTCCGATGTCCCACTTTTCGTCCAAGATGGTTGAATTTTTTACCGTGTCTCATCCTTTTTTATTTTTAGAAATTAATGAACTTCGCAACACTTTTCGGCTCTTAGTCCTATTCGGTTATTGCAGTATTATTTATTGACGATTATTAATCTTCGTCTAATTTGTATTTCGAAAGATCCATTCCAAAGGTTAAACCTTTTTCTTGAAGTAACTCTTCGATCTCTACTAATGATTTCTTTCCGAAGTTTCTAAACTTTAAAAGCTCATGAGTATCATATTTTACCATTTCAGCAAGCGAATTAATTTTAGCTGCTTTCAAACAGTTATATGCTCTAACGGAAAGGTCAAGATCTTCAAGAGATGTTTTCAACAACTTACGCATGTGTAAAATGTGCTCATCTACGATATTATCTTCACGGCTTGATGCGTCATCGAAAGTGATATTCTCATCAGTGATCAACATCAAGTGTTGAATCAAAATTCGAGAAGCTTCTTTTACTGCATCTTCTGGATGGATAGTTCCATCAGTTTTCACTTCAATAGTGAGTTTTTCGTAATCCGTTCTTTGACCTACACGAGTATTAGATACTTTGTAAGAAACATTTTTGATCGGAGTATATATTGCATCGATTGGAATAACACCAATTGGTGCATCCTTTGGCAAATTCTCTTCTGCAGGAACATAACCTCTACCTTTAGTGATGGTTAATTCCATCTCAAGATTTACGAAAGGTTCCATTTTGCAAACTAACAAATCAGGATTCATCACTTTGAACACATTGGTATGTTCTTCGATATCACCAGCTTTAAATTCTTCTTTACCACTGATTGTTAGATATATTTTTTCTGTAGAAACATCTTCATCAGTAATTAACTGTTTAAGTCTAACCTGCTTAAGGTTAAGAATAATATCCACTACATCTTCTACAACACCTCTTATGGTAGCAAATTCATGATCAACACCAGCAATACGAACTGCAGATATTGCAAATCCTTCTAGTGAAGAAAGTAGAACTCGACGTAAGGAATTTCCTACAGTCTGTCCAAACCCAGGCTCCAATGGCTTAAACTCGAATAAACCTTCGAAGTCTGTTGCTTTTTGAAGAATAATCTTATCGGGTTTCTGAAAATTTAAAATACTCATATTTTGCGATATTCTTTAGAGGGAAAAAATATTGATCTGAATAGAAATAGATAAAACAACTTAAAATCTGAGCGAATACACGCCCAGATTTTAAGTGGAATTTATTATTTAGAGTAAAGCTCGACGATCAATTGTTCATTAATCGGTTCTGGAATAGCTGTTCTTTCTGGGTAATCCAAAAAGACACCTTCCATTTTATCAGGGTTCCATTCTATCCAAGGATATTTACGAACATCTGATTTACCTTTCACGCTTTCAGAAATGATCATTAAGTTTCTAGACTTACCTCTAATACTAATAACATCACCAGCTCTTAGTTGAGCAGAAGGGACATTGGTAAGTATACCATTCACCATTACGTGTTTATGAGAAACTAATTGACGAGCAGCAGGACGAGAAGGCGCTAAACCTAAACGATAAACCATGTTATCAAGTCTTGCTTCAAGCAGTTGTAGCAATACAGTACCTGTTACGCCTTTATTTCTACTTGCTTTTTCAAACAAGTTTCTAAACTGACGCTCCAATACACCATAAGTATATTTAGCTTTCTGTTTTTCTTTTAACTGATTAGCGTAATCAGATTTTTGTTTTCTTCTACGAGAGTTTCCGTGCATCCCAGGAGGATACTTCTTCTTTTCGAACGCTTTATCGAAACCAAAAATTGGTTCTCCAAAGGCTCTCGCTTTTTTTGTCTTCGGACCAGTATATCTAGCCATGTATATTAACTCTTAAGGTTATGATAAAATTAGACTCTTCTTTTCTTAGGAGGACGACATCCATTATGAGGAACTGGAGTTACATCCTTAATTTTTGAAACTTTGATACCAGAGCCATCAATTGCTCGGATAGCTGCTTCTCTTCCAGAACCAGGACCTTTTACAAAAACCTCCGCAGATCTCATACCTGCTTCGTAAGCTACTTTTGCAGCGTCCGATGCAGCTATTTGAGCAGCATAAGGAGTATTCTTTTTAGATCCTCTGAATCCTGCTTTACCAGCAGAAGCCCAAGAAATAACTTCACCTTTTTTATTCGTGATAGAAACGATGATGTTATTAAAGGTAGCCTGGATATAAGCCAAACCTTCTGGTTCAACTCTTACTTTCCGTTTTTTTCTACTTTTTGCCATACTGATTTACTTAAATCGATATTATATAAAGCTGAAAGCTCAAATATTATTTGGTTACTTTCTTCTTGTTTGCGACTGTCTTACGCTTACCTTTTCGAGTACGCGCATTTGTTTGCGTTCTTTGACCTCTGGTTGGTAAACCTCTACGATGACGAACACCTCGGTAACAACCAATGTCCATAAGACGCTTAATATTCATTTGAACTTCAGAACGTAACTGTCCTTCTACTTTTAATTCATCCTGGATGAATTTAGAAATTTCACGAATATTATCATCGTTCCAGTCTGTTACTTTAGTGTTGTGATCTATGCTTGCTTGATCTAAGATCTTAGCTGCAAGAGAACTTCCTACACCATATATATAAGTCAGACTGACAATGCCTCTTTTATTTCTTGGTAAATCTACACCTGCAATACGAGCCATATTTGATTATTTTTTACGCGGCTATTAAAATATAAATTAACCCTGACGTTGTTTGAAACGTGGATTCTTTTTGTTGATTACGTACAATTTTCCTTTTCTTCTAACGATCTTACAATCTGCAGAACGTTTTTTGATTGATGCTCGAACTTTCATATCTAGAATGTTTTATCAATTATTTGTATCTATAAATGATACGTCCTCTACTTAAATCATATGGCGACATTTCAACAGCAACTTTATCACCTGGCAAAATCCGAATATAATTCATTCTCATTTTTCCAGAAATTGTAGCAACGATTTGATGGTCATTTTCGAGTCTCACTCTAAACATTGCGTTCGAAAGTGCTTCTTCAATAATACCATCTTGCTTGATAAGGTCCTGTTTTGCCATAGTTCAATTTTCGGAGTGCAAAGATACAAAAAATTAAGTGATTTTCTCAATAATTTATTAAAATTATCTAACTCTTATTGATTCAGATAAAATTAATGGAACTTCGTTGACTTCGGGGTTATTAGCTATGGCATTTTCAATACCAGTATGATCAGAAAGAATGTCTGCTTTTTGTTTTCCTACAGCTACTGTATGCTCATAATGAGCCGATGGTTTAGCATCTGAAGTAACTATTGTCCATCCATCATCTGCTTGTTTAACGCCTTTAGTTCCTAAATTTACCATTGGTTCGATCGCAATAACCAAACCTTCTCTCATTTTAGGACCTCTCCCCTTCTTACCATAATTAGGGACTTCAGGAGCCTCGTGTAAGTTTTTCCCAATTCCATGCCCTACTAATTCTCTTACGACTCCGTATTTATGTTTTCTTTCACAATAATCTTGTACTGCAAATCCTATATCACCTACTCTCTTTCCATCAACAGCCTTTTCTATACCTTTATATAACGCTGTATTTGTCACTCTTAGCAATTGCATAACTTCTGGAGTAATTTCTCCTAAAGCAAATGTAAACGCTGAATCTCCATAGAATTCATTTAGTAAGACACCACAATCAACCGATACTACATCTCCGTCTTTAAACTCTGTCTTTGTTGGAATACCGTGCACAACTCCTTCGTTTTTTGAAACGCATAAGGTCGCAGGAAAACCTCTATATCCTTTGAATCCAGGAACTGCTCCGTAATCTCTAATTACTTGCTCTGCTTCTTTATCAATTTGCTCTCCTGTAATTCCAGGACGAATGATACTTCCTACATGAGCAAGCGCTTTACATACTAGAAGACAGCTCTCTCTTATTAATTCTATTTCCTCTTCTGTTTTATAATAAATCATGTAAGAGTTTGTTATGTTTTTTAAATCTATCTAATTAACCTTTCAAAAACAAAATTGCTCTCATTCTTACATTGGCTTTTATTACATAGAAGCTCCAATCCCTTGAACACCACTTCTTCCTTTTAATCTACCTGATTTCACTAAACCATCATACTTACGCATCAATAGATGACTTTCAATTTGTTGTAATGTATCTAATACTACTGCAACAAGGATTAAAAGAGAAGTACCTCCGAAGAACATTGCAAAACCTGTGTTGATACCAAAAGCGGCAGCAAATGCAGGAAGGATCGCAATGAATCCTAAGAATATAGATCCAGGTAAAGTGATTCTAGTCGTTACAGAGTCAATAAAATCAGCTGTTTTCTTACCAGGTTTGATACCTGGGATAAAAGCATTCTGACGTTTTAGATACTCTGAGTATTGTTGAGGATTTACCAATAAAGCTGTATATATATAAGTAAATACAACTACAAGGACAAAATAGATTACGTTATATGGTCCTGATGTAAAGTCATTAAGACTGATCAAGAATTCATTATTAGCCAAATCGCTTCCTCTTTGACCTAATAATTGTAAAATTGTAGAAGGAATAAACATCAAAGCTTGAGCAAAGATGATAGGCATTACACCAGATGCATTTACTTTGATAGGAATGTAATCTCTATTTCCAGCTACAGGCATAGCTGATGATCCACGTCCAACCATTCTTTTAGCAAATTGAATTGGTATTTTACGAACAGCTTGTACAATCAATACAGTTGCTGCAACTACAATAAATAATGCTGCAATTTCAATAATGAATGTTAATCCAAAACGCTCTGTAAATTCATATGCAATTGAACCAGGAAGCGTAGCAATGATACCAATCATGATTAAAAGAGATATTCCATTTCCAATTCCTCTATCTGTAATTTTTTCTCCAAGCCACATCGCAAAGATAGTTCCTGTAGAAAGAATAATTACGTTACTAATCCAAAATACAGAGCCATCAAGTACTGAATCTGGTACTACTGCACCTTGCTGTTGCAAATAAGCTAAATAACCTCCACCTTGAACAAGTGTGATTAAAACGGTAAGAATACGAGTAATTTGAGTGATCTTTTTTCGGCCAGACTCTCCTTCTCTCTGCTGTAATCGCTGAAAATAAGGAACAGCAAAACCTGCGAGCTGAATAATGATCGAGGCGGTGATATAGGGCATGATCCCTAATGCAAAAACGGCGGCATTGTTAAATGCTCCACCAGTAAAGGCATTAATTAAACCAAAAAGGCTACTGGTATCAGTACCTTGATTTGCTAACTTAGAAGGATCTACACCTGGTAAAACTACGAAAGATCCAATACGGTATACAAAAAGTATAATCAACGTAAAGGTGATTCGGTTTCTAAGCTCTTTGATTTTCCAAATATTACGTAAAGTTGTAATTAATTTTTTCATCTTCAGGACTTACAATTGTTTATAAAGCGCTGATGCCCACCACAATTGGTAGGCATTATTGCACCCCATTTAAAAAGGGATTATTTTTCACGAATGAATAGTTTATCCATTCAATAACTTATACTAATTCTATAGTTCCTCCAGCAGATTCAATAGCTGTTTTAGCAGATGCAGAACAAGCGTGAACTTTAATCTCTAGTTTAGATTTAATTTCTCCTCCACCAAGGATTTTCACTTTGTCATTCTTTCTAACAATTCCACTAGCCATTAATGTTTCAAGATTGATTGCTTTTATATTGTGCTTTTCACAAATACTCTCCAATCTCTCCAAATTAAGTGCAACATAGTCAACACGGTTTGGATTTTTGAAACCTCTCTTTGGAATACGCATTTGAAGTGGCATTTGACCACCTTCAAAATTTCTTTTTCGGCTATAACCAGATCTTGACTTTTGTCCATTATGTCCACGTGTACTCGTTCCACCTCTTCCTGATCCTTGACCTCTAGCAATTCGTTTACGACTTTTTGTAGAACCTTTCGCTGGTTGTAGATTATGCAGTTCCATTGTATATTAAGATTAAAGATTATACGTATTAAAATTACTATTGTTCCACTTTTACTAAGTGGCTTACTTTAGCAATCATTCCTAAAATTTGAGGCGTTGCCTCATGTTCAACAGTTTGGTTCATTTTTTTTAAACCAAGAGCAATCATCGTATCTTTTTGACGCTTAGACCGATCAATTACACTTTTTACTTGTGTTACTTTTACCTTTGCCATTGATTCAATATTATCCGTTAAATAACTTTTCCATTGAAATATTACGTTCTTTGGCAATTGTCATTGGGCTTCTCAACTTAGCGAGTGCATCAATGGTTGCTTTTACAACGTTATGAGGATTCGAAGATCCTTGAGATTTCGCCAATACATTTTGAACACCAGCGCTTTCTAAAACTGCACGCATAGCACCACCTGCAATTACACCGGTACCCTCAGATGCTGGTTTAATGAAAACTTTACCTGCTCCATACTTACCTTTTTGCTCGTGTGGAATAGTTCCTTTGAATAAAGGTACTTTGATTAAGTTTTTCTTAGCATCATCTACTGCTTTCGCAATTGATTCGGATACATCACGAGCTTTTCCAAGACCATGACCAACAGTACCTTTACCATCACCTACAACCACAACTGCTGCAAAGCTAAATGTTCTACCACCTTTGGTTACTTTAGCAACACGGTTAAGATTAACTAATTTTTCTTTTAGTTCCGAATCTGTAGGTCTTACTCTATTTGGAGATTTCTTTGCCATTGTATGAATATTTTAGAATTGCAAACCACCCTCACGAGCTCCGTCTGCTAATGCTTTTACTCGTCCATGATAAAGGTATCCCCCTCTATCAAAAACAATTGATGAAATACTTTCAGCTTTTGCTTTTTCGGCAATTTTTTGACCGACAGCTTTTGCTTGTTCAGATTTACTACCTTCTGCCCCTATCTCACGAGAAGAAGCTGCTACTAAAGTCTTACCTGATAAATCATCGATGATCTGACAGTAAATTTCTTTATTACTTCTAAACACAGATAAACGTGGTCTTGAAGTAGTACCTTGTACTTTAGCTCTGATACGGTATTGAATCCGTTTTCTTTTATTATTTTTTGTAAGTCCCATTATTATGACAACTTTAAAATTATTTAGCAGCAGTCTTACCTGCTTTACGTCTGATTTCTTCTCCTTTAAACCTAATACCTTTTCCTTTATAAGGTTCTGGTTTTCTGAATGCTCTGATCTTAGCAGCAACTTGTCCAATCAATTGTTTATCATGACTTTCTAAACGAATACTTGGATTTGATCCTTTCTCCATTTTAGCTTCAACTTTCACCTCATCAGGAATATAAAACATGATAGGGTGAGAATATCCGACTAGAAGTTCAAGCAATTGACCAGTGTTACTACAACGATAACCTACACCGACTAATTCCATCTCTTTTACAAAACCGTTCGAAACACCTTCAGTCATGTTAAGAATTAAAGTTCGGTATAAACCGTGAACTGACCGGTGTCGTTTCTGATCTGTTGGTCTTTTAACAGTAAGTACACCATCTTCAATCTCTATAGAAAGATCTGGATCTACTTGCTGAGTTAATTGACCTTTTGGTCCCTTTACGGTAACCACGTTTCCCTTGCTGACACTGATGTCAACTCCTGCGGGTATTGTTATTGGTGCTTTTCCTATCCTTGACATTTCTCTATGTATTAGATTTGAAAAAATTAGTAAACGTAACAAACAACCTCTCCACCTACATTCTCATTACGAGCCTGCTTATCGGTCATTACGCCCTTTGATGTAGAAACTATAGCGATTCCTAATCCATTGATGATTCTTGGAATACCATCAGTTTTTGCAAATTGACGAAGTCCAGGTTTACTGATTCTTCCCAATTTTTTAATTACTGGTTTCTTAGATACTGAATCGTATTTCAAGGCAATTTTAATAATTCCTTGTTTTCCTTCGTTATCATCAAATTTATATTTTAGAACATAACCTTGATCATAAAGAATTTCGGTAATACGTTTTTTCATTTTAGACGCTGGAATCTCTACGATTCTGTGGCCTGCCTGTTGTGCATTCCGAATACGAGTTAAGTAATCTGCAATTGGATCTGTCATTGCTATCTTTTATTTATTTATTCTAATGGTCGTTTTTTAAAAATCTACCAACTTGCTTTGGTAATGCCTGGAATTTTTCCTTCTAAAGCCATTTTCCGGAAAGCAACACGAGAAATGCCAAACATTCTCATGTATCCTTTAGGTCTTCCAGTTAAAAGACAACGATTGTGTAATCTTACTTTAGAAGAATTTTTAGGCAACTTGTCCAACTCATCCCATCTTCCTTCTTCTTTAAGTTGCTTTCTTAGATCAGCATATTTTTCAACTAATCTTTGCCTTTTATTTTCGCGAGCTATAAGAGATTTCCTAGCCATTTTATAAAAATTTTAATTGATGTTCTGATTTTTAAAAGGCATTCCAATTTTCTTCAGAAGTGCCAATGCCTCTGCATCTGTATTTGCAGTAGTAACAAAAGTAATATCCATCCCTGTAATCTTACTGACCTTATCAATGTCAATCTCTGGGAAGATGATGTGTTCAGTCACACCCATGGTATAATTACCTCTTCCGTCGAAACTTTTGTCATTGACACCTCTGAAGTCACGAACTCGAGGTAAAGATACAGAAATCAGTCTGTCCAAAAATTCCCACATACGATCATGTCGTAGTGTTACTCTTGCACCAACAAACATTCCATCTCTCAATTTGAAATTAGAGATTGATTTCTTTGCTTTTGTAGGAACTGCTTTTTGACCAGCGATCATAGTCATTTCAGCTAAAGCTGAATCAACTAATTTCTTATCTGCAGTCGCTCCTCCAACACCTTGATTGATACAAACTTTCACCAATTTAGGTACTTGCATGATAGAGCCGTATTGAAACTGCTCTTTCAATTGAGGAATGATTTCCTTTTTATATTTTTCTTTTAGTCTTGGTTGATAACTCATCACTTGATAATTTCACCAGATTTTTTTGAATATCTTTCTATTTTACCATCCACTTCTTTTCTACCAATACGAGTAGGTTCTCCTGTTTTAGGATCTACAAGCATTACATTAGAAATATGGATCGGAGCAGCTTTCTCAATGATTCCACCAGGGTTGTCCTGCGTTGGTTTCTGGTGTTTTTTCACTGTATTAGCCTGCTCAACTATGACACGATTCGTCTTAGGTAGTACCTCAAGAACTTCGCCTTTGGTTCCTTTGCTTGACCCAGCAATAACCACTACATTATCACCTTTTTTGATGTGTAGTTTAGGAGCGAATCGTTTTTGACTATTTTTTTTATTTGCCATGATCTTGTATTAGTTAACAAGGGGACATCCCCTTCTCCTTATAGTACTTCAGGAGCTAATGAAACAATTCTCATATAATCTTTGTCCCGTAATTCTCTAGCAACGGGCCCAAAAATACGAGTACCTCTAGGTTCATCAGAAGCAGTAAGTAAAACGACTGCGTTATCATCGAAACGGATATAAGAACCATCTTTACGACGGATTTCTTTTTTAGTCCGAACGATCACAGCTTTAGATACTGTACCTTTTTTTACACCTCCAGGAGAAGCCTCTTTAACTGTGACAACGATTTGGTCACCAATAGAAGCATAGCGTCTTTTAGACCCTCCTAGAACACGGATACAAAGTACCTCCTTAGCACCACTATTATCCGCAACTTTTAATCTAGATTCTTGCTGTATCATTTTTATTAGATTTAAAAAGCAAAACCCTTTCGAGGTTAATTACTTAGCTTTTTGTAGAATTTCAACAAGGCGCCATCTCTTACGCTTACTCAATGGACGACTTTCTGTAATTTTTACGGTATCACCTACTGAACACTCATTATTCTCATCGTGAGCCATAAATTTCTTAGACTTTTTTACAAACTTCCCGTAAATAGGGTGCTGTAATTTTCTTTCTACAGAAATAGTAATGGATTTGTCCATTGAAGCACTGGTAACTATACCAATCCGTTGTTTTCTTAAAGTTATATTTTCACTCATAATTTATATGCGCTATCCTTTATATCAAGGATGTTATTAATAACTATTTACGTTTTCTTCTGGCTCTGATCTTGGAGCGGTTTCCTAAATCTTCCTCAGACATTTTGCCTATTTCACGTCTTCGAACTTCGCTATTTAATCTAGCAATATCACGTCGAACATCTCTAAGCAATAAAGGATTATCTAATCCTTTGATGGTATGATCGAATTTGAGTTTTTGATACTGAGCTCTGGTTTCCTTTAACTCGTTGAGTAGGTCCGCATCAGCAAAATCTTGTAACTCTAAATATTTTTTACTTGCCATTATCTTAAGAATTAAAATTAATCTACGTAGTCGTGTCTAATTACAAATTTTGTTGCAACTGGTAACTTCTGAGCAGCTAAACGAAGTGCTTCTTTTGCCGTTTCCAAAGGTACACCATCCATTTCGAACATAATTCGACCTGGCTTCACAACAGCTACATAATGATCAAGAGCTCCTTTACCCTTACCCATCCGTACCTCAAGAGGTTTCGCAGTGATTGGTTTGTCTGGAAAAATTCGGATCCAAACGTTTCCTTCCCTTTTCATATATCTAGTCATCGCAATACGAGCAGATTCGATTTGACGATTGGTGATATAGGAAGACTCCAAGGATTTTAAAGCAAAACTACCAAAAGAGATTTTGCTACCACGGTGAGCAATACCTTTTACTCGACCTTTCTGCTGCTTACGATATTTAGTACGTTTAGGCTGTAACATTTCTAAACTTTATTATTTACTAATTTTCATTAAAAATCCGCTAAAATTGCCTTCTTTTTTGAAAAGCAGGGCAAAGGTACGGCATTTTTTTCTTTTATTCTAGTTGCGACGTTGATTTCTTCTATCTCCACCTCTTCCACCTCTTCGATCGCCTCCTCGGCCACCTCTTCTATCACCACCTCTTCCTTTATCTTTAGTATCAAGTCCTGCATTTGGAGAAAGGTCTCTTTTTCCAAGAACCTCGCCTTTACAAATCCATACTTTAATACCGATTTTACCGTAAACGGTAAGAGCTTCAGTTAAAGCATAATCAATATCCGCTCTAAAAGTATGAAGTGGAGTTCTTCCATCTTTGTACTCTTCAGAACGAGCCATCTCTGCACCATTCAATCTACCAGAAATCCTTACTTTGATTCCCTCTGCTCCTATTCTCATAGTCGATTGGATAGCCATTTTAATAGCCCGACGATAATTAATTCTTGCTTCGATTTGTTTAGCAACCATTTCACCAACGATTGCAGCATCAAGCTCAGGCTTACGGATTTCAATGATATTGATTTGAACATCCATGCTAGAAAGTTTTTTCAACTCTTCTCTCAATTTGTCCACTTCTTTACCACCTTTACCAATCACGATACCAGGTCGTGAAGTATGGATAGTTACCGTGATTCTTTTAAGCGTTCGTTCGATGATGATTCTTGCGATACCACCTTTAGGAATTCTTGCTCTAAGGTAAGTTCGGATTTTTTCGTCCTCAACTACTTTTCGACCAAAATCATTCCCGCCAAACCAGTTAGAGTCCCATCCTCTGATGATTCCAAGACGATTACCAATTGGATTTGTTTTCTGACCCATAAGTTTATGGTATTAAATATTAAAATTAATCATTTGTTTCTTCTGCAACATCCTCTACCACTGCTGTTGCATTATCGCTTTCCAGCGCAATTTTATTTTCCACGACAAGCGTTACATGGTTGGTATGCTTTCGAATTCTGTGAGCTCTTCCATGAGGAGCTGGTCGGAATCTTTTAAGCATAGTACCTTGATCAACAAATGCTGTTTTGATATAAAGATCAAAATCGTCAGCACTGACGGTCATACCATTTTTGTGCTCCCAGTTTGCAATAGCGGATAATATCAGCTTTTCCAACCAGGTTGCCGCTTCTTTTTTCGTAAAACGCAAGATATTCAAAGCCTGTTCAACTTCTTTTCCGCGTATGTTGTCGACGACTAGTCTCATTTTTCGAGCTGACATCGGACAATTCTTAAGTTTAGCAACTGCTTCCATAAGAGTAAGTAGTTTGAATGTTTCTGATAAAATCAGAAACCAATCACTAAAATTTTATTTCTTTCTATTTCCTGCGTGCCCCTTGTAGTTACGAGTTGGAGAAAATTCTCCAAGCTTGTGTCCTACCATATTCTCTGTAACGAATACAGGCACGAAAGTTTTTCCATTGTGGACTGCTATAGTCTCACCAACCATATCTGGAATAATCATCGAAGATCGAGACCAAGTCTTGATAACGGTCTTCTTAGTTGATTCCTTAGCTTTCTCAATTTTTGAGATTAGCTTATGGAATACGTATGGTCCTTTTTTTATTGATCTAGCCATAATTAATGATTAGAATTTATTTTTTATTTTTTGACTTCCGTTTGGAAATGATAAGCTTAGAAGAATATTTCTTAACATTTCTTGTTTTTTGTCCTTTAGACATGATTCCAGTACGAGATTGTGGATGCCCCCCTGAAGCTTTACCTTCACCACCACCCATTGGGTGATCGACTGGATTCATTGCTACCCCTCTTACTCTTGGACGTCTACCTAACCATCTTTTTCTACCTGCTTTACCAAGAACTTGAAGTCCATGATCAGGGTTAGAAGTGGTACCGATAGTTGCTTTACAAGTTAATAGGATTCTTCGAACCTCACCCGATGGCAATTTAACAATCGCATACTTTCCTTCACGTCCCATCAATTGGCCATAAGTACCTGCACTTCTTGCAAGAGAAGCTCCTTTACCTGGCTCCAACTCGATAGCGTGAATAATTGCACCTAAAGGGATCGTACTTAGATAAAGCGCATTTCCTGTTTCAGGGGTAGCATCTTTACCAGATAAAACCTTAGCTCCTACTTTTAAACCATCAGGAGCAATGATATATCTTTTTTCACCATCCGCATATGCAATCAAAGCTATGAATGCAGTACGATTTGGATCGTATTCGATCGTCTTTACAGATCCAGGAATTCCTTCCTTGTCTCTTTTAAAGTCAATTACACGGTAACGTTTCTTGTGTCCACCACCTATATGACGCATAGTCATTTTACCATCATGATTCCGACCACCAGATCTTTTAATAGAAGTGATAAGACTCTTCTCAGGTTTGTCAGTAGTAACTTCTGCGTAAGTATTTCCAACTCTAAATCGAGTTCCTGGAGTTATCGGATTATACTTTTTTACTGGCATTTTATTAAATTTCTTTGTTTAAGTTAATGAGTTTCACTAACTATTAAATATCACCAAAAAAGTCGATTTCAGAACCTTCCGCAAGAGTTACCATTGCTTTCTTGTAGGAAGAAACACGACCTTTAATCATTCCTGATCTGGTATTTCTATTTTTTGCCTTTCCCGGCATTACTGCAGTGTTTACAGAAGCGACTTTTACATCGTACATTTTCTGAACTGCATTTTTGATTTCGATCTTATTAGATTTTCTATCAACAACAAAGCTGTATTGATTCAATCTTTCTGAAAGCCCTTCAGCTTTTTCAGTAATGATCGGTTTAATTAGAATCGTTTTTGCCATTTTGATTAAAGTTTGTGGAACTTAATGTTCCTATCTTAAGCAAAAGTTTCTTTGATTTTTGCAATAGATCCTTCTGAAAGAATCAATGTATTCGTTTTTAATACGTCGTAAGTATTAAGGTCTTGAGCTCTTGCTACATCAGCCTTTTGAATATTTCGGCTAGATAGGTGTAATACCTGATCGTGATCGCCTGTTACCAAGAGTGAGCGTTTTCCAGCTAAATCAAGGTTATTCAAAAAGTTTTTGTATTCGTTAGTTTTAGGACCTTTGAAAGTGAAATCTTCAACTATTACAATTTGTCCAGAAGACATTTTTGTACTAAGTGCAGATTTTCTAGCTAAACGCTTCACTTTTTTATTCAATTTTCCACCATAGGTTCTATCCGGACGTGGACCGAACATACGTCCTCCACCTCTGAAAACACCACTTTTAATAGAACCAGCACGAGCTGTACCAGTACCTTTTTGTCGTTTGATCTTTCTAGTAGATCCAGTAATTTGTCCACGTTCTTTAGCAGCATGAGTTGCTTGACGTTGGTTACCATTATACTGTTTAACCGCAAGATAAATTGCGTGATTGTTAGGTTCGACAGCAAAGATATCGTCTGGCAAGTCAACTTGCTTTCCGGTCTTTTTACCTTCTATATTTAGAATATCTAGTTTCATGATCTATTACTTTTCTAAGATTATGAATCCTCCTTTGTGGCCAGGAATTGCGCCTTTAACAAGGATTAGATTTTTTTCAGGAATAACTTTTAAAACTCTAAGGTTTTTAGTTTTCACTCTCGTACCTCCCATTCGACCAGCCATTCGCATTCCCTTGAATACTTTAGCTGGGTAAGAAGCTGCTCCAATAGAACCAGGAGCACGTTGTCGATTGTGTTGACCGTGAGTTGCATCATTCACACCTTTAAAGTTGTGCCTTTTAACTACACCCTGAAAACCTTTTCCTTTAGTAACACCAACAATATTGATGATATCACCTTCTTCGAAAAGATCAGCAGAGAATACTTCACCAGGTTTGACTTCAGCGTCTAGATCTTCAGCGAAGTCTCTAAACTCTACTACTTGTCTTTTTGGTGTGGTACCAGCTTTACTAAAGTGTCCTTGAAGAGCTTTAGAAGTGTTTTTTTCTTTTGCTTCGGAGAAGCCTAACTGTACAGAACTGTATCCATCAGAATCTTCAGTCTTCACTTGCGTGACAACACAAGGACCTGCTTCAACTACTGTACATGCTATGTTATTTCCAGCTTCATCAAAGATGCTGGTCATACCTAATTTTTTACCGATTAAACCGTTCACAATTATATGAATTTTAATTATGAATATCTAAATATATTCAGATCCCACCAATATCAACCGTTGACAACCTTGTAAGATTATCTCAGTGATGATATACTTAGTGATATCTATAGATTTTAAATCTAAATTATTAAATCTAAAAATCCGATACTCTTTTATTAAAGAATCTTTACGTCAATTTGACTTGAATATCTACACCGCTTGGCAGTTCCAGTTTTGACAGAGCGTCAACTGTTTTTTGAGTAGGCGTGTAAATTTCTATAAGTCTTTTATGTGTCCGAAGTTGGAACTGCTCGCGAGATTTTTTATTGACGTGCGGTGAACGCAAGACGGTAAAAATTTTCTTCTCACTGGGCAGCGGAATCGGACCTGTCACAACAGCTCCGCTGTTGCGTACCGTTTTTACAATCTTTTCAGTTGACTTGTCAACTAAATTGTGATCGTAAGAACGGAGTTTGATTCTGATTTTTTGATTCATTACCAAGTTATTATTATAAATATAAGGCTTTGACAATTCAAAGCCTATTTTAACTATTTTATGCTTTTACTCCATTTGCTTTCTCAATTATTTCTTGTGCAATACCTTTTGGTGCTGCTGCGAAATGTGAGAATTCCATCGTTGAAGATGCACGTCCTGAAGTGATTGTTCTTAAAGAAGTCACATATCCGAACATCTCGGAAAGAGGAACATCTGCTTGTATTGATACTGCTCCACCTGATCTCGGTTCTTGACCTTTTGGTAAGCCTCTTCTTCTGTTAAGGTCACCAATTACAGATCCTACATAATCTTCAGGTGTTACTACTTCTAATTTCATGATAGGCTCCATCAAAACAGGTTTTGCTCTTGCAGCAGCTGCCTTGAATCCTTCCTTAGCACAAAGTTCAAATGCTATTGGCTTTGAATCCACCGCGTGCATACCTCCGTCAAATACCCTGACTTTCATACTATCGATGTTATATCCTGCTAAGATACCATTAGTCATCATAGAAATAAAACCATCTTTGATTGGCTTTTGGTAGTTTTTATCAATCTTACCACCAACGATTGACCATTCAAATTGAAGTTTGGTTTTTCCTGATTTGTAATCTTCGCTTTCCAAGAACTCCTCATCAGCTGGAGATAATTCGAAAGACATATCAGCAAATAAACCAGATCCCCCAGATTGTTTTTTCAAACGTTCTCTGTGCTCAACTTTAGCAGTTAATGCCTCTTTATAAGTTACTTGAGGTTCTCCTTGATTACACTCAACTTTGAACTCTCTTCTCAAACGATCAACGATAATCTCAAGGTGTAATTCACCCATACCGCTAATTATTGTTTGATTAGTATCCTCGTCGTATTTCACTTTGAAAGTTGGATCCTCTTCAGCTAATTTCGCTAAAGCCATTCCTAACTTATCCAAATCTTTTTGAGTTTTAGGCTCAATAGCTACACCGATTACTGGATCCGGGAAAGTCATACTTTCAAGAACGATCGGGTGAGCAAGATCACAAAGTGTATCTCCTGTTCTAATATCTTTAAATCCAACACCCGCAGCAATATCTCCTGCTTCTACTCTATCAATTGGATTTTGTTTATTTGCATGCATCTGATAAATCCGAGAGATTCTCTCTTTATTGTCAGATCGTGTATTTAATACATATGAACCAGCATCTAATGCACCAGAGTAAACTCTAAAGAAGCAAAGACGACCTACATAAGGGTCAGTTGCAATTTTAAAAGCTAACGCTGCAAAAGGTTCATCCACATTCGGTTTTCTTAATTCAGGCTCATCTGTCTTAGGGTTGATTCCTTCAATCGCTTCTACATCTACTGGAGAAGGTAAGAAAGCACATACTGCATCTAATAATGCTTGTACACCTTTATTTTTGAAAGCAGATCCACACATCATTGGTACGATACTCATATCCAACACTGCAGCACGGATTGCAGCTCTCATTTCTTCAATTGTGATTGAATCAGGATCTTCGAAGAATTTCTCCATCAAAGCTTCATCATACTCAGCAACTGCTTCTACTAATTTTTCTCTATACTCCGCAACTGTTTCTACTAAATTTTCAGGAACTGGAACTTCTTTATAAGTCATTCCCTGAGTATCATCATCCCAGATCATTGCTTTACCAGTCAATAAATCTACAACACCTACGAAAGTTTCTTCTGCACCTATTGGAATCTGTAATGGAATAGCATTTGCCCCTAATTTTTCTTTAACATCATTTACAACATGAAGAAAATCAGCGCCAGAACGATCCATTTTATTTACGAATCCAATACGAGGTACTTTATATCTATCAGCTTGTCTCCAAACTGTTTCAGACTGAGGTTCAACACCTGATACCGCACAAAATAATGCTACAGTTCCATCAAGTACACGTAAAGAACGTTCAACTTCTACTGTAAAATCAACGTGACCAGGAGTATCAATAATATTTACTGCAAATTCTTGATCTAACCATTTCCAGCTTGTCTTAGTCGCTGCAGAAGTAATAGTAATACCTCTTTCCTGTTCTTGTTCCATCCAATCCATCGTAGCTGCACCATCGTGCACCTCACCAATTTTATGACTTAACCCCGTGTAATATAATACACGTTCTGTGGTTGTGGTTTTGCCGGCATCAATGTGAGCAGCAATTCCTATGTTCCGGGTAAATTTAAGATCTGTAGCCATGATATTACGTTCTTAGATCGCTTATATAATTTGTTGTTAAATAAATTAAACTCTAAAGTGTGCAAATGCTCGATTCGATTCCGCCATTTTGTGCGTATCTTCTTTTCTCTTCACTGCAGCACCTTCACCTTTACTAGCTGCGATCAATTCCGCAGATAATTTTTCAGCAATACCTTTACCGCTACGAGATCGAGAAAAACGAATCAACCATTTCATTCCTATAGAAATTTTACGTTTAGCGCGAATTTCTGTTGGAATTTGAAAAGTAGCTCCACCAACTCTCTTACTTCTTACTTCAACTTGTGGCATTGCATTGTTCAAAGCTTTTTTCCAGATTGCATGCTCATCCTCATTAGTTCTGTCTTTCACGATATCCATTGCTTTGTAAAAAGTTTTAAAAGCAACTCCTTTCTTACCAGAAAACATAAGCATGTTGACAAACTGAGTGATCATTGGATCTCCATATCTAGGATCCGGATGAATGACTCTTAATTTTGGTTTTCTTTTACGCATCTTTCGAAAATATTGATTAACACACCTTATTATTATATAAGGGTATAAAATTTTTTGATTTAAGACTTAGGTCTTTTAGTTCCATATTTTGAACGGCTCTGAAGTCGATCTGTTACACCTGCTGTATCTAAAGCCCCTCTTACGATAGTATATCGTACACCTGGTAAATCCTTCACACGACCTCCTCTAATCAATACGATTGAGTGCTCTTGAAGATTATGGCCTTCACCAGGAATATAGGCGATCACTTCAATACCGTTTGTCAACCTTACTTTAGCTACTTTACGTAGAGCAGAGTTAGGTTTTTTAGGCGTCGTAGTATATACACGAGTGCAAACACCACGCTTCTGAGGACATGAATCCAAAGCACGTGATTTACTAGCAACAACGATCTTTTTTCTGCCCTTCCTTACAAGCTGATTGATTGTAGGCATATTTTAATAATTTATTAATTTCAAAAATCTTCTTCTAAACTTGCTCAAGGCCTTGATTTTATTAGAATTAACCCTAAAAAAAAGGCCTCGGCTCCTAAGCGGTTGCAAAGATAAGACTATTTTGTTGTTATACAAACCTCAAATCAAAATATTTTACTGTTTTTTGAACTTTTCTTTGCCTGTTTGAAACATAATTTCATTTTTTCGAGAAAAACATCTTCTTTTGCTTAAAAAGAAGATGAAAATAACTACCAGAAAGGCAAATTATCAAGACTTGCTAGCAATACATAATTTGGTTGTCGAGCTTGCCATATACGAAGAAGCAGAAGATCAAGTCTCTGCAACAATACAAGATTATCAAAATGATTTTAAAGATGGCTTGTTTGAATGCCTCGTCGCTTGCATAAATGATGAAGTAGTCGGTATGATGCTATATTATATGACATACTCTACATGGAGAGGAAGAATGTTGTATTTAGAAGATTTTGTCGTTAAAGAAACACATCGAAAGAAAGGCTTTGGGCAGCTCCTTTTTAATGATTTCATGAAAATAGCAGATGAAAAGCAGGTTAAACTTGTAAAATGGCAAGTATTAGATTGGAACACACCAGCCGTTCAGTTCTATGAAAAGAATAAAGCTACTATTGAAAAAAACTGGTGGAACGTTAAGATATTTACAGATAAAGACCTGATTATCAATAATTTAAAATAAAAAAAACACTAAACAAGCATCATCAAAATGATTTCCAAAAATCATTTTTGCTCATTAAAGCAATTATCATATCTTTTTTTTCGGAAAGATTTAAATCCTTTTAAACTTATCAAAAAGCGAACATTTTCGCTTTTCTCTCGTTTTACATAAGAGATATATTTAATATTTATCAATTAATTATTGCTATATTTGTATAACAATATAGAAGTTATTAATTTTGTCAGGTTAATTATCAAGAACGAAATAATTATAATTCAATTATAAAGATATAGTGTTTCATAGTGTGAGGGGTAACCACTTAAGTGGTTGCTCCTTTTTTTATTTCAACTTTTCAGCTATACCTTATATATACAGACCCTTACACTTCTCTTCCCATCAATTGATTTGCAATATCAACAAGACCTTGCTTCCTCTCTTCTGAAACCCCTACAGCATCCAATGCGTCAAATGCTTTAACCTGGTAGGCCTTTTTAAGCTTTTCCGCTTCTCGACGGATATCGAGGCTATTAAAAATCTCTTTAACTGTTTCTATTTTTTCATTTTCATTTTCAGTAGGAGTATTCATTAAACCATTTAACCTAGTAGCTGTTTCTTCATTTGCAAGTTCTAGAGCCTTTAGCACTAAGTAGGTTTTCTTATTTTGAACAATATCGCCTCCTACTTTCTTTCCAAATTTCTTTGGGTCACCATAAGTATCTAAAATATCATCCTGCAACTGAAAAGCAATTCCAATATTCCAAGCAAAATCAAAAACAAGATTTGCATCTTTTTCTTCTGCATCTGCAATCAAAGCACCTATTTTCATCCCTCCAGCCAAAAGTGCAGCCGTTTTATAACTTATCATTTTGATATACTCATCAATCTCTACTTCAACTCTTGTCTCAAAATTCATATCCATTTGCTGGCCTTCACATACCTTAGTTGCTATATCGTTAAACAAAAGCACCAAAGCATCTTTTTTAGTTGTATCTGTTTTCATTAAAGATGAATAAGACAAAATAAGCATAACATCCCCAGATAATATTCCCGTATTTGCATCAAACTTATTATGAACTGTAGGTTTCCCCCTTCTTAATGGCGCTTCATCCATAATATCATCGTGCACCAAACTAAAATTGTGAAACATCTCAATTGCATAGGAAGCTGGTAATGCTCTTTCAGGATCATCTTTAAAAAGGCTATAAGCCATGAGCAGCATAATTGGCCTCATTCTTTTTCCTCCCAACTCCATTATATAATTAACTGGTTGATATAATTCAACCGGAGATTGATCTATATGATTATCATTTAAATAGGTAAGAAATAATTCGCGTAGTTTCTCGATAGCATTCATTCGGTAAAATTAAAAGTGTAGATCTTATTAAAAAAGGATTCTGTTAAAACATCTTCCTTAATTCATTCCAAAAACATCACAATAATAAACAAAAGGAACAAAAATTATCAAATAACTTATTCATACAGAAGAACGGAATCATTATTAGATTCAACAGATTATGAGGAACAAGCTAGCAATAAACATATATTTTATATAAATAAACATTTTATTACTGTCACAAAAAAACAAAAACATAACCTTTTAAAAGGACAAATAGATTTAAATAGTATTTGATTCCTCTTCTTAAACTGACTCTTAAGTAACAGTACACTAAGAGAAGACATCTCACCAAAACAACAAATTCTAAAAAAACAGTAGCGCACCATAAACTAATTATGTAACCTTTAACCGTTACATGACGTTAAGTAAACCGTAATTTTTATACAATGACTAAAAAAAATAGACCTGTGAATATTTTACTAATTGAAGATAATCCGGGGGACGTAAGACTAACCCAAGAAGCTTTCAAAGAAGGAAGGCTTTCCATTAATCTTGACGTAGTCATGGATGGTGTAGAGGCGATTAAGTTTTTGAAAAAAGAAGCACCTTACGAAGAAGCAATTACACCTGATCTTATACTTCTTGATCTAAACTTGCCAAAACGAGATGGTCGTGAAGTTCTACAAGAAATCAAAACAGACAAATCATTAAAACGCATCCCTGTAGTTGTATTGACTACATCAAATGCTGAGCAAGATATTTTGAAGAGTTACAATCTTCACGTAAATTGCTATATTAACAAACCTGTTGATTTTGATAAATTCTTCGATGTTATTCAAAAAATTGAAGATTTCTGGCTTTCAACAGCTATCTTACCTACAATGGTTGATTAGACCTTGAATAATATTTCTTGAGTTTTTCCTCAATTCTAACGGTGAAAGAGCGTGATTAACTATGAATACGAATTCGAAAACAAACATTCTAATCATCGAGGATAATCTCGGTGATTTCAATTTGGTTAAAATACTCCTCAAAGATGCTTCGGTAAAAAATGAGCTTTATCATGCGGAGACCTATTTTGACGGTATGGATATTTTAAAAAATCATGAAATATCTCTTGTTCTACTAGACCTTTCCCTTCCCGATAGTAGCGGGTTCAAAACGCTTTCTAATTTCTTAGAAAAATTTCCTTTAATACCTGTTATTGTTCTTACTGGAGTCAACAATGAAATAGTTGGCAATCAAGCCATT
The DNA here is from genome assembly GCA_937921595.1 of uncultured Saprospiraceae bacterium. GTDB lineage: Bacteria > Bacteroidota > Bacteroidia > Chitinophagales > Saprospiraceae > JAHDHW01. The sequence goes on along the minus strand of CAKZTD010000453.1, from coordinate 5,160 downwards.
AAAGCTGGTGCTCAGGATTTTCTAGTAAAAGGTCAGTTTGATGGTAAAATTCTTGGTCGCTCGATTCGGTATTCTTTACATCGTTTCAAAACTCAACTTCAATTAGAAGAAACTGCTCGAAATCTTGCAGTTAGCGAAAAGCGATTTGTAGAGGCTCAAGAAATGGCACAATTTGGAAATTGGGAGATGGACATTGTTTCTAATTCTATGAAATGGACTGACGAAGTCTATCGAATTTTCGGTTACAACCCTGGGAGTATCAGTCCTACTTGCTCAGACTATATGTCTTATGTGCATTTGGATGACCGTCAAACTGTAGAAGATTTTTTTGAAGATTCTACCAAAGATGGTCAACTTCATAAACTCGAGCATAGAATTGTTGTAGATGGTAGAACAATTAAATACGTTTCTCTACAAGCAAAAGTTTATTTTGAAAATGTAACTAACAAAATCCTTCTTGTCGGTGCAATTCAGGATATTACTGAGCGAAAACTTTCCGAACAACTAATCATTGAAAAAAATATATCTTCAGGTACTTCTAAACTAAAAGAAGAAGCCATTGCCGATATGAGTTTTCATATACGGACTCCCCTTTCTTCTATTGTCAATTTACTTTTCTTATTAGAAAACAGCCCGATTAATAGTCAGCAAAAAGAATTCGTTGAAGGTCTTAAAACTTCGATAGATGATTTGTCCATCATGACAAACAATCTACTGAATTTCAGCCTTCTAATGTCTGAAAACCTAAATGTAGAAGAAGAAGAAATTTCAATTAGAGATTTCTTGCACAGTGTCGAAAAGGTAATTAAAATTAAAGCAGATAATAACGGAAATGAATTTGATATCGAAATTTCAAAATTAGTTCCTGAAAAAATTATTTCGGATTCAAATAAAATCACACAAGTGTTGTATAATTTATTGGACAACACTCTAACTGATGCCAATAAAGATGGTGGGCTTCAACTCAATTGCGAACTGCAAAACCATCTTGACAATAAAGCAAATATTGTTTTCAGAGTCGTGAATAAAGGAGTTACTTTAACTGACGAAAACATCCAAGAACTTTTAGAAGCAGATAAGGTATTAGAAGTACACAACAATACCGAAGAAGCCAAGCCTGAACAATCTCTTCTCGGAATGGCTATTGTTGCAAAGCTTATCAAAACTTTAAAGGGTCAATATACAATTGAAAGCAACGATAACACTACTTCATATAATATTTCTATTCCAGTAAAAACAGTTAAGCAACTTTCATTCAATGAAAACCACAAACCAGAGGTTCCTTTAAAAATCTTATTAGTGGAAGATCATTTCCTTAATCAGATCGCTACTAAAAAAGTATTAACTACCTGGTCAAATTTAGTGAGTGTAGACATAGCTGAAAATGGATTAGTTAGTGTTGAAAAATACCGTGAACACGGATACGACCTTATACTCATGGATATTCAAATGCCTGTAATGGGAGGAATAGAAGCGACTAAAAAGATCAGAGAAAAAAGCGCAGTTCCTATCATTGCACTTACAGCAAATAGTTCCAAACAAGAATCAGAACGTTGTAAAGAAGCTGGTATTAATGATTATATCAGCAAACCTTTTAAGCCTCAGGATTTATATTCTAAAATCATGGCTCAACTTCTTCCAATAAACTCATAACTTTTCTTTTATGCACCATTAAACACAGAGTAGGTTAATCTACCTGGGTTTAATGGTGTTTTTTGCTCCTATACATTATTCCTTCGCACAAGCCCTTCACAGCTTTATCAAAAAATATTCTTAATAATTATCTCTCTGACATTACATCTTCACTTATTTTATTTAATTTTGCTATCTCCCTAAAATCATTTCCGTATAAATAGAAACAATCAAGTAATTTTCTAACAGAGAGAATGGACTAGATTAGAAGTTATTTTAATGCGTCATACTCAACATTTGATGTCTAACATCTATTTAGAACTAATATCTATTAAACACAGATATAGGATATGGATCTTTTGCAAAAACTTGAAAAAAGAATTACTGTACTTCAACAGTACAATGCTTACCGAGGGGAATTACACCATCTGGAATTGAACGGAAAGGTTTCTAATCGGATGATGTTCAATGAAAAAGAATATATCATCTGGTGCTTAAACGATTATCTTGGTCTCATGGACCACCCTGAGAGTATTAAAGCAGCCACTGAAGTTACTGAACTCTACGGTCCCTCCTACCCTCACTCTGTACGACTAACCATTGGACATACCGCTGCTCATGACAAGTTAGAAGCATCTCTTAAAAGCTTAATGGGAAAAGAAGACACGATGCTAGTTAACTTAGGCTATCAGGGTTTCTTTTCGATTATAGATGCACTAACAGATCGCCATGACACCATTATTTATGATCAAAAATGCCATGCTTGTCTGATTGATGGAGTACGAATTCATAATGGAAGAAAATTTGCTTTTAAACATAATAATGTTAACCACTTAGAAACTCAAATTCAGCGAGCTTTAAAAACTCACGACCCTAAGCAAGGAATCATCCTTGTCCTTGTAGACGGACTTTACAGTATGCATGGAGAACTTGCTCCCCTTGATGAAATAGCTCAACTAAAAGAAAAATATAACTTCACCTTTCTGGTAGACGATAGTCATGGTTTTGGTGTTTTTGGTAAAAACGGAAAAGGATCCCCTGAACATTTTGGTGTAGAAGATGATGTAGATATTTTCCTTTCCACTTTTACAAAATCCTTTGGCAATCTAGGAGGTTTTGTCGCTGCAAAAAAAGAGGTGATTGACTACCTGAGATTTGCGGTTCGTTCGCAAATATTCAGTCGTACACTTCCGCTTCCTATGGTTGCTAGTGTTCAAAAAAACCTTGAAATATTTCTCGCTGAACCTGAACGTAGAGAACGACTTTGGAAAAACACCAATCGTTTTAAAGATGGCTTGAACAATCTAGGCATTGACATAGGGAGTAGTGTAAGCCCTATTGTACCTGTAAAAATAAATGGCACTCATCAAGAAGGATTAGACGTATATTTTGCATTGAGAGAATTGGGAATTTTCAGCTACATCGTTGCTTATCCGGTAGTTGAAAAAGGCAGTTGCCTTATCCGAATGGTGTGCACTTATAATCACACCGAAGCTGATATTGACCAAACATTAGAAGCTTTTAAAACATTAAAAAGCAAGTACCCAAATCCGCTTTCCATACCAACAAAAATTTCAGTATAGATCATCTTTATTTTGGTCTTGCATAGGGTTTTCTTATTTTTAAAAAATATGTCCTTTCTTAAAAATAAGAAAACCCTTTTCAATGAAAAACAAAACGAAACTATTCCTCCTCCTCTTGCTCCCCTTATTCCTATGGAGCTGCCAAGAGCAAGAACAAGCGGATACCATTCTCATCAACGGATCATTTTATACTGTCGCTGAAAAAACTCCCACAGCAAAAGCTATCGCTGTAAAAGGAGAACGAATCATAGCTATTGGTGATATAACGAGTATCGAAAAATTCAAAGGTAAAAACACTAAAACCATTGACCTTAAAAATCAATTTGCCATGCCTGGTTTTATCGAAGGCCATGGTCATTTTTCGGGATTAGGAAAAAGCATGATTAATCTCAATTTCTTAGCTTCCGAAAACTGGCAAGAAATTGTCGACATGGTCGCTGAAAAAGCAAAAACACTAAAACCTGGTGAATGGATTGAAGGTAGAGGATGGCATCAGGAAAAATGGAATACGGTTTTAGAAAGACAAGTTCACGGATACCCTTATCACGATGACCTTAGTGCTGTCTCTCCTGACAATCCTGTTATTTTATATCATGCTAGTGGTCATGGCCTTTTTGCAAACCAAAAAGCAATGGAACTTGCAGGCGTTAATTCAGAAACGCCTGATCCATCCGGAGGGTCTGTTGTTAGGAGTAATCAAGGCGAAGCAATTGGTGTTTTTGAAGAAAGAGCAATGACAATTATCCGCAGTGCTTACCAAGAATATCTGAATACTATTTCTGATGAACATAAATATGACTTATGGTTAGAAGGAGTAGAACTTGCTCAAAAGGAATGCCTTGAAAATGGCATCACCTCTTTTCAAGATGCAGGGTCTTCTTATCTCGAAGTAGATCGATATACCAAACTAGCAGAAGACGGAAAAATGGATGTCCGCTTATGGGCCATGCTCAGGCATTCTTATACTGACATGAAAGGCAATCTTGATGGCCTACCTGTCATCAATGCTGGAGATCATTACTTTACTTGTAAAGCGATTAAATCAGAAGTAGATGGAGCACTAGGAGCTTTTGGTGCATGGTTATTGAGAGCTTATGATGACAAACCGCATTTTGTAGGTCAAAACACAACCACTATTGAAGAGGTAAAAAATATTGCCACCTTAGCTTTCGAAAATGATCTCCAGTTATGTGTACATGCTATTGGTGATCGAGCTAATCGAGAAGTTTTGAACATCTATGAGAATCTTCTTACCTCTTCAGAAAACAAAGATCTAAGATGGCGAATTGAACACGCCCAACATCTTGATCCAGCAGATATTCCACGCTTTAAAGAATTAGCAGTCATTGCTTCTATGCAAGGTATTCACTGTACCTCTGACGCTCCATTCGTAGTAAAAAGATTAGGAGAAGAACGCTCTAGGCTGGGTGCTTATCCTTGGAGATCGCTTTTAGATAATGGTGTCATTATAGCTAATGGTACTGATGCTCCAGTAGAAGATATCAGTGCTATTGAATGTTTCTATGCTTCGGTTACCAGAAAGAGAAGTGATTCAGGTTTAGAGTTTTTCCCTGAACAAAGAATGACTCGAGCAGAAGCGATTTACTCTTATACTTTGGGTAATGCTTTTGCTGCATTTGAAGAAAAAGATAAAGGATCTTTAGAGGTAGGCAAACTCGCAGATATCGTTGTACTGAGTAAGGATTTAACAACATGCAGCGATGGAGAGATTCTTGATACTGAAGTACTTTACACTATTGTTGGTGGGAAAATAAAGTACCAGAAAAAATAATGTTAAGGAAGTTATTAGACAAAATTAGTTTTTGGTTAAAAGTATCCAGACCAGGTTTATGGTTTGCTACTTTATGGCTATACTTGATGCCTACTAGTGGGCTCGATATTTTGGGTTCTACCAATTTTTGGATTGGATTGGCGTATGCAACTT
>CAKZTD010000452.1 GCA_937921595.1 uncultured Saprospiraceae bacterium | reverse complement strand
TACTTCTATTTATGGAAAAGTTACCACTGAAGATACTGGAGAAGAATTACTTTACGCCAATATAGTTTTAAATAAAAACGGTGCTTTTGTAGCTGGAGGTTCCACAGATTTTGACGGAAATTATTCCATCCCTGTTGATCCAGGGACTTATGATATGAAGGTTTCTTATACCGGATATCCAGAACATGAGATCACAGATATAATTGTAGTAGGAGGACAAGGTAATAAACAAGACATTTCTGTAAAACAAGGTATAGACATTATAGAAGTAGTAGGCTGCTTACGTTTCTGGACAGTTCCTCTTATTGATCAAGAAAATACTAGCTCTGGAAATACAATCATTTCTGATCAAATTAGACAAGAACCCAATAAAGAAATAAATGAACTTTTATTAAGTACCCCTGGTGTTTCTATCGATAATTTTTAAGCCTAACAGGTATGAAAAATATATTTTACATACTCTTATTTTTCATATTTTCGATGGGTGCAATTAATGCTCAGTCTTCTTCTATTTATGGAAAAATAACAGATGAAGAAAGAAGCGAAGAAATGCTTTATGTCAATATTTATTTTTATAAAAACGGCATTTATACAACCGAATGTAAAACAGATTCAAACGGTAATTTTTTCATTCCTATTGATCCAGGAAAATATGAAGTAAAAGTCAACTATCTAGGGTATCCTGACCGAATAATTACAAACACTATTATTAATCGAGGTCAAAGGACTAAGTTGGATATACAATTAATCTCAGATTGTTCACACTCAATTACTACGGACTATAAAATCCCTCTTATAAAAACAGATAATTCATCTACGAGTATCACAATTATATCAGAAGAAATTCACAAAGAACCTCAAAAGGATATTCCTCAATTAATCCAAAGCATGCCCGGCGTTTCTATTAACAATTTTTAAAAACATTTTACTCACAATAAACAAAAGGTTCACTTTCCTCCTTTTGTAAAAAATTAAGATTATGAAAATCATCTACCTCATCTTGGGGCTAGTACTGCTGAGCAGTACCCCTGCTTTTAGTCTTTCCAATGTCTATGGGAAAATCACGGATGAAGAAACTGGCGAAGAATTATTGTATGCCAATATCGTCCTAAATCGTAATGGCGTTTTTGCTGCTGGCGGTCATACCGACTTTGAAGGAAATTATTCAATCCCAGTAGATCCTGGCACTTATGAAATGAAGATAAGTTACAGCGGTTATCCTGACAGAGTCATTTCAGGCATTATTGTAAAAATTGACGACTCTACTAAACTCGACATTGCAATGACACAAGGTATCAACCTTCAATCTGTTGTCGTCACCGCATACAAAGTTCCATTAATCAGTCAAGAACAAACGACAAGCGGCGGAACCATTACTAGCGATCAAATTAAAAGCCTTCCAACAAAAAATGTCTCTGCAGCTGCAGCAACTACAACAGGTCTTTCTCAAACTGATGAAGGATCATCCGTCACAGTCAGAGGTAGCCGACCAGATGCTACTGATTATTACATCGATGGAAATCGGATTAGTAACAATTCAAATCCACCTGTAAAAAGTGCTCCTCCTTCCCCTAAAAATAATGAAGTTTTAAAAACTCAAAAAGCATTAAAAAATAAAATTAAAAAAGACAATCTTCCAAAAACTCCAATTGTACCAGTTCTTACACAAGAGGAATATACAACTATAGTTGAAAATGATTTTATTGATCCGAAAAAGAATAATTTTTCTACTTTTTCAATCGATGTCGATAATGCTTCTTATAGCAATATGCGACGATATATCGCCCATAATCAAACCCCTCCACGAGCAGCAGTAAGAGTAGAAGAGATGATTAATTATTTCAACTATGATTATCCGCAACCTGAGGACAAGAAGCCTTTTAGCATTACAACAGAACTAGGGGAATGTCCTTGGAATGACGATCACAAATTACTGCACATTGGGCTTCAAGGTGAAGATTTGAGACTTGAAAATGCGACTCCCAACAACCTTGTTTTTCTACTTGATGTATCTGGTTCTATGCGTTCAGCTAATAAATTGCCGCTTTTAAAGAAATCCTTTTCTTTGTTAATTGATCAATTGAGAAATGAGGATCGAATAGCGATTGTAGTATATGCTGGAGCAGCAGGTTTGGTACTCCCATCTACTCCAGTAAAAGAAAAATCCACAATTCTTGAAGCGCTTAACAAGTTAAAGTCCGGCGGTTCAACTGCCGGTGGTCAAGGAATAAAACTAGCGTATAAAGTTGCATTAGATAATTTTTTGAAAGATGGAAACAATCGAGTCATCCTTGCAACGGACGGAGACTTCAACGTCGGTACTTCAGGAATAAAAGACCTTGAAAAGCTGATCGAAGAAAAACGAAAATCTGATGTTTACTTGACCGTTCTTGGATTTGGGATGGGCAATTTAAAAGACAACAAACTCGAAACGCTTGCAGACAAAGGCAATGGTCACTATGCTTATATTGACAACATGGCTGAAGCGAAAAAACTTTTTATTGAAGAATTAGTTGGCACACTTTACACTATTGCAAAAGATGTAAAAATCCAATTGGTTTTCAACAAAAAAAATGTAAAATCTTATCGATTGATTGGTTACGAAAACCGCTTACTTGCCAAGGAAGATTTTGATGATGATAAAAAAGATGCTGGAGAACTTGGCGCTGGCCATACGGTTACTGCTATCTATGAATTGGAAATCAAATCTAAAAAATCAACGGCCGAATTGATGGACGTTAAACTGAGGTATAAATTCCCTAAGGAAGATCAAAGTCGATTTATCAAAAAAATCGTCACCAACCAAATCTCCAAAACTAATCACACTTCTGATAATTTTAGATGGTCCGCGGCAGTCGCTGCTTTTGGAATGATCCTTAAGGATTCAAAATACAAAGGAGATGCTGATTGTGCTATGGTCAGCAAATTAGGAAATAATTCGAAAGGTCAAGATGCACACAAGTATCGTAAGGAATTCTTAGATCTAGTTTCGAAATATGAGACGATGACTTTGACTTCACAGAAGTAAATCCCTTCAAAGAATAAGGGATAGATTGTTTACGATAATAGTGAGGAGTGAAAATAATTTTGATTTAAAGTTTTAAAAAAAATGATTATGAAGTATATAAAACTAATTGGTATGCTGATGATTACAGCATTTTCAATACAGGCTCAAGGGCCGCTTAAAGGGATTATTCAAAAGGATTTTAGTGAATTAGAAAAAGAAAATAATTTTAATTCGACTGCGGAGAAATGGGGTTTGAATACTTCGGTAGATTTCACAAATGATGATTGTAATAAATCGGGAATCATTGATCTGGCATTTTTGGTTGATGCGACAAGCTCAATGGATGATCAGATTGATTTTCTAAAAGCTGAAATTAAAAAAACGATTTTGGATGTTCAGAAAAACAATGATATTCAATTTAGAACAAGCTCCGTTTTTTATAGAGATGTGGAGGAAGAGTATCAGGTGAAGTCTTCACGATTTAGTAAAAACCTAAACCAAACGATCGATTTTATTGATCAGCAAAGAGCTGCGGGTGGTGGTGATTATCCAGAAGAATTTGCGCTAGGTTTCCAAGAGGCGGTTAATTTAAACTGGAGCAAAAAAGCGGATGCAAAATTGCTTTTTGTTTTTTGTGATGCACCACCACATGAAAACGAAAAGTCAATAGCTACTATTCAATCTGCTTATGAGGTCGCTGCTGCGAATGGCATTACGATTTTCCCAGTACTTGGTACTGCTGCAGATTTTAACACGGAGGTGATTATGAAAACTTTGGCAAGTAAAAGTAATGGTGCTGTTGTTTCTTTACAAGATGAAAGTTCTTCTGGTTTTGAACAAGCTGATTTTTTGGTTGATATCGTTCAAGGGGTTTTGAAGGATTATGCTGATTTGGAGGATTGTGATCCGGAGGTTGA
>CAKZTD010000451.1 GCA_937921595.1 uncultured Saprospiraceae bacterium | reverse complement strand
GAGTCTGTCCCTTTATCTAATAAAGGAATTAATTTATCGGTTAATAAATAAGGCGCAAAATAATTAACAACAAATCGAATATCAAAACCATCATGATTTGTTATAGATGAACTTTTAAAAACACCTGCATTATTAATTAATACATCAATTTTTGATAACTCTTTACTTATCTTATCAGCCATCTCTTTTACCGCATTCAAATCGGAAAAATCTGCAATAAATCCTTTGATATTTTTATTGTCAGAAAGATCTCTTATTTCTAAAATTACTTTTTCCAATTTTTCTTGATTTCTACCATGAAGGCAGATTTCATGTCCTTCTTTAGCGAGCTTGATAGCTGCTAATTTTCCAATGCCATCTGTACTTCCTGTTATTAAAATTGTTTTTTTCATAATGAAATTTAACTGTAATTGTTTATATGAAAATGAGGTAAAATTTTGTTCGCGAAATCTTCTAAACTCTTTTCGATTTTATTCGAATTAAATCTAAGATTTACGGCGACATGATTAACTCCAATCTCTTTTAAATGATAAAAAAAATCAATCAAATGCTTAGCCCCAATTCTAAATCCTAGATGTATGGCTTGTGGTAAAAAGTCATCATCATCTTGTAAGTCAATATACAAAGGCTGCATAAAGGGTTTGTCGTATTGCTGAACTTTACTAACCAATTTTCTCCATGACATGATCGTATCTTGCTGCTGATTTAAATTTCTGGGGTAATACATCCAACCATCTCCATTTTCTGCATTCCATTCTATTGACTGCCGGCTATGCCCTGTAATTAATAAAGGTATTTTTTTACCAAATGGTTTGGGTAGGACATCTACTTGTCCATTTAAGATTCCATAATGACTAGATTCTAAAACTGGAAAATCATTCTGTGCTTTGCGGATATAAGTAAAAGCATCTCGAAATAATTTACCACGATTTTCAAAATCAATTCCCAATCCAGGATATTCTTCAAACCTATCTCCAGATGCTAATCCTAAAATCAGTCTTCCTCCAGAAAGTTGATCAATAGTCGCAGCAGATTTGGCCACATGAACAGGATGGCGCAAAGGCAATGCTATACTTGCTACACCTAATGCAATATCCGAAGTCAAACCAGCTAAATATCCTAGATAAGTAAAAGGATCATAGGTTTGTCCCGCATCCCCAAATGAAGGAACATGAAAAGGTACATCTCGTAGCCATAATGCTTTAAATCCAAACTGTTCAATCAATTGTACTCTTTCCAAATGAAACTTCATATTGGGTACAGAGTTTTGAGCATAATTTTCAATTGGAACAACAATCCCAATACTCAATCTATCTGGTCGAAAAACGCTATTGAAGGCTCTATTTATTAATTCAAATTCTTTCATTTTTATGTGCTAATTATGCAAATTCATCTTTGGCTTCAATCAAATAATGGTGACTCACAGAAACTTCCGTACGTGCTTTTAAGTGTGGAGCATATTCTGGGTCATTCATAAATGCAATGGCTGCTTCCTTTGAAGGCCATTCCAAAATAATGCGAAGCCCACAGCCTCTTGTTTATCACCTTCGATCTGTTAATGATTTGTTGTACGTGTAATATATAAACAGTCATGTTTGGCAACTAGTCTGTTTGCAGTTAGAAGATATTCTGCAATTCATGAGTCAGTAGTTGGAGTTACATCTAAAACTGAAAAATAAGCCATAATTTTTAAATTTTAATTTTGATTAAAAGAAAAAACAAAGATGGCTAGTTTGACTCAATGTATCTTGGTATAAAAAAAGGTTACTTTGGTATTTTACAAGGTTACTTGATAGTGAAAATTGAATAGAGCATCAGCAAAAATACATTCTTTATAAAAGGAGAACAATTTCATATTTTCTCAACACTCACCCCTACTCCATTCAAAGCCGCATTACCCGTTAATTCATCCAAACGAAATTCATCGGTTAAATCATTTATACTGACTCCAGAACGGCTAGCAGCATGGCTCATATTGGTTGCTTTTCGAGAACCAAATCCTTGAGGTAAAGAAACTACACCTATCATTAAGTCATCAGTCAAACCTACTTCTACCTCAACTGAACCAACCCTTGAATTAACTCTAACAATTTCTTTTACCTCAATATTTAAACCTTTAGCATCCGTAGGATTCATTTGTAAAGTACAATCATTTCTACCTTTGGAAAGTCTCTGAGAATTATGGGTCCAAGTGTTATGTTGCCTCAATATTCTACGACCAATTAATTGAAATGGAAAGTCATTGGTTGGCTCTGAAAATTGCTTATCCAATCGTTTTAAATCTTCTTCATAAAGTTTATGCGCCAAATGTATTTTGCCATTATTGGTTTGAATTCTTTGATCCAAACAAGGATTCATTGCTCCAAGATCAAGCCCATGAATATTTGATTTAAGGTTTTCTAAATTCAAACCTTCTTCTTTGTATCGTCCCATCATTAGGCCCATCTCCAAAACCTTCTCTGGTGTATTCCCTTGCAAGGAATGACCTCCAATTTTTTCTGTCAATGCAGCGATAATTTCCCAATCAGGTTTTACATTTCCTTTTGGTTGAAAAAGTGCAGCAGAATATTTTGCGGTGTTTCTAATGGCCAAATTATTGAAAGCAATATCAAATTGAGGAATTTCCAAACCTGAAGCCGCAGGCAGAATCACATCTGCGTATTGGTTGGTCTCATTGATGTAAATATCGATACTAACTAAACATTCTAATTTTTTAATGGCCTTTTCAAGTCTAGTTCCATTTGGTGTAGATAGAATTGGATTTCCAGCAATTGTAAAAAGCGCTTTAATCTGCCCCTCTCCTTCTGTTTCTATTTCATCAGCCAAAGTTGCTACTGGAAACTCGCCATAAAATCGAGGTAATTTTCTCACTCGAGAATATTCCATTGGTCGCTCTGTCTGACCTTTCTTTGAACTCATCAAGGCTGGATCAAAAGCAGGCATCGGAAACATCGCTCCACCTTCTTTATCAAAGTTTCCATTCAAAATATTGAAAACATTCGTTAGCCAAAGACACAAGCCTCCAAAGGATTGTGTAGATGCTCCCATCCGAGAATAACAAACTGCAGATTTTGCATTTGCCATTTCCAAGGCTAAATTTCGAATGGTATCTGCCGGAATTCCAGTTATTTGACTACTAAACTCTGGAGTATATTTCTTAGTTAAAGCTTTAATTTTTTCCAGGCCTTCGACCTTATCGTCAAGATGATTTAATGTAATTTTATTTTCGACAAAAAGTACATTAATCATAGCTAACAAAAGCAAAGCATCTGTTTCAGGTTTTATAAAAATATGTTGATCAGCTTTCTTAGCTGTTTCTGTATTTCTAGGATCTACGACCACAATTTTCCCTCCTCTTTCCTGAATGGCTCGAATTCGCTTTGCAACATCGGGAGCAGTCATCATGCTGCCATTTGAAACCAAAGGATTGCCGCCAATGATCAACATATAATCTGTTCGATCAATATCTGGAACTGGCAAAACCAAGACGTGACCAAACATGAATTTCGAAGCGACATGATGTGGCAATTGATCTACAGAAGATGCGCTGTATCGATTTTTTGTTTTTAAACTTCTCAAAAAGAATGGGAGGAAAATCTGATTTGCAAACATATGAGCATTCGGATTTCCAAGATAAGTGGCAACGGAATCATTACCGTATTTGGCTTGAATACCTTTGATTTTGGTAGTTACAATTTCATAGGCTTCTTCCCAACTTATTTCTACAAATCCTTTTTTTGTTTTTTTTACTGGATGCCTGAGTCGGTCTTTGTCTTCATAAAAATCCTGAAGGGCTATCGCTTTTGGACAAATATGGCCTCTTGAAAAAGGATCGTTTTTATCGCCTTTTATGGAATGGATTTTATCGCCTTCGTATTCTATTTCTAAGCCGCAAAGTGCTTCACATATATTGCAATTTCTGTAGTGGGTCTTCATGGGCTTAAGATAGGCTTTTTATTTAGTTTTTTGGGAAAGTGAGCATTTTTGGATTTCATAATAAAATTATTGAATGCTTCTTAAAATGCAACTTTTATAAACTTCTCTAATCCGATAATGACATTATCTTTTTTCAAAACAAGATTATAAACTCCGGGATTCAAGTGAGTAACATTTATGGTGTTGCCGGCTGAATTAATAGTTGCTTCTAAATCAAAACCTCCTCCATTAAAATTCATGGTGTACCAAATCCCATTCCTCCTAATTAAATGATCATAATTACCTGCTGTTATCAAAGGAGTCCCATCATCGTAAAACTGCATATCATTGAGATTAGTAAAATTAGGTAAAGATGCCATAGACCAATCTTGACCATCCACTGACGTGTAAATATTTTCTCCATCCCCATATGCCATAGCAAAGTATTCTCCATTTGAAGATTGCTTTATATTCGAAAGATTAAAGTCAATGGGAGAATTAATTTCTTCAAAAGTAATTTGGGCGAAACTGTATATTTGCAAGAAGACAAGTATTAAAAGAAATATACTTTTCATAGCTTTGAATTGTCTGAGAATTGTGCTTTTTAAAAGTTCATTTTCATTCTTACACCTGATCAAATATACTAAAACTACCTCATTGATTGTGTCAGAAAATTTGCCTTATAGAAATTATAAAACCTAATAAGAGGTGTCTAATTAGAAGGCAAGCTCTTTAAAATGAATTCCATATTGTTTTTTGTTTAACAAAATATACTTCGTCGGTTACCCTTCAAAATTCACATTACAGTCTTTGCAGCAGAAATAATATTATCCGTTTTCACGTTCAGCTATTGCTCAGGAAAAATTTTATTCAATTTTTAATTAAAAATAAAATTATAAATGAGTAAAAGAATACTTTGTTATTCAAACTGGCTATTCAAACAAAATTACTTTTAACTATTGTCTGATTAACATTGATGTATTCAAAATAAGAATCCAGATAGACAAAACTGATCGATATCTTAGCTTCTGCTACCCGTCAGTCATAACTAATTACTTAGATTAGCCTTGCATCATAGTTATTAGTCTATTTTTGCAAAAAAACATTAAACACAATCAAGATTAATGCAACGATTAATTCTAATTACACTACTCGGATTTCTTACTCAAATCAGCTTCGCTCAACCAGATCCATGCGGGCCAGATCCAGCAATGACTCCTACTTGCTTGGAGGCTTGTGTAATTTGCGACATTGATGGTTTTACAGGAAGAAATACTTCAACAATTGCTGGCCAAGGGTTCAATAATTTCTGTACTACCCAATACAACCGGATGGCATACATCGCATTTATCGCTGGAACTGAAAACCTAGAGATTGAATTTGTGGTAAGCAATTGCACCATTAACTGGGGATTGGAAGTTGGGATTTTTGAAAGTTTTGACTGTGAAACTTTTAGTCCTGTTACGATTTGTGATACCGATGTAGAGCCCAATACGAGCATTACTTTAAGCAATACTGTTCCATTGGTTGTTGGACAACATTACTATCTCGTAATGGATGGTTCGAATAATGATGA
>CAKZTD010000450.1 GCA_937921595.1 uncultured Saprospiraceae bacterium | reverse complement strand
GTCGAGGTCCATGTACGCCCCGGGGCCGCCGCTGCGGTCACCCGCGCCCGACCACCGGCCTCCTCCCAGCCCGCGCGACGCGAGGCCGCCCCCCGCTTCGGATGATACGCCGCACCGCCCCGCGGACCCCGAGTCCCATGAAGGCACAGTGCCGCGCCTGCTGTCCATCGCCACGGCTGATATGGCTTCTTCGGCGGCGGCGGTGGCGGCGGTGGCGGAGGAGGAGGAGGAGGTGGTGGTGGTGGTGCCATCTCACCTGATTGTTCAATCCATACTTTTTTGTCCTTTCCTTTTAGATCATAATGCACCAATGTACCTTTTGGCAAAGGAGCAACTTTCATAGGAGTACCATCCGCTGTGGGAGGCGGTGGTGGCGGTGGTGGAATTGCCCCTCTTTCTTCATCTGTTAAATCCTTGTAGGATTTATAAACTTTCTTATTTTTATCCTCTTCACAGACGAAAGTCGCATCTTTAAAATAGGCATCTCTTATCTTTGCCATTTCCTTTTCCATCTTATTATCTACTGATTTCTGAGCCACTACTTTATTGCTAAAAGCAAAAAACAAGCATACAAAAAGCGGTATCATCAATGTCGCTAAGGTGTTGACCTTAAAGCGAGAAGTGTTTTTTGTCATCATTTTAAGACGTTTTTTTGTTACTAAAAAATTCAAATTACTGGCCAAGTAAATTCTTTTATTAGACGCTGCTTTATCTAAAAGCAGGTGTTGATATTCGGAGACTTGATGATGCTTTTTGATTACTGCATCATCCGCTAAAAATTCATGATTTAATTGAATTGCTCGTTTGTAAAAAATCAAAAGAGGGTTAAACCAAAAGATAGTTTTCAGTATTTCGACTATCGTCACATCGGCAGAATGTCCTTGATGTGCATGTGCTAATTCATGTATAAATAATTCTTCTTCTATTGCTCGATTTTCATACGCCGTTTTATTAATAAAAATGTAATTCCAAAAAGTATGTGGCAATTCAGTTCTATCTGTCAAAACCAATCGTGCTCCTTGATAAGCAACGTTTTTATATTGAAAAATTTTTCGCATCAATGCTGTTATTCTTATTAAAAACTGGAGTAAAAAAACTCCAAACCCTATTAGATAAACCATTTGAAAAGCATCTAATAATTGATCCGAACTAAATCCTCCTTCATTGGTATTGATCTGTTCAACATTTGCACTTTCGGAGTTTGCAATGGGGTCAAGAAGCATATAGCTATCAAGTAAACCACTAGAATATTCCAAATTAATAAGTGGGATCAAAAATGAAAAGCCTAATCCAAACAGTAAATAAAACCGATTAAACAAAGGCATTTTTTCTCTTTCTAAAAAGAGATAATAGATCGCCAAAATCAAGGCTAAACAAGTTCCCGATTTAATAAGATAGATTATCATTTCTTACTCTTTTTCTTTTTAATTTCTTCATCTATTTCTTTTCTCAATGCTTCCAATTCTTCCGTAGACAAATCTGTTGCTTTTGTAAAAAAAGAAGCAAAGGTCGAAGCTGAATTTCCAAAGAAATTTTGAATCAAGCCTCGGACATGAGTCGTGAAATAATCTGATTTATTGACCAAAGGAAAGTACTCTCTGGTTTTTCCAAAAACTTTGTAATCAATAAATCCTTTGTCTTTCATCCTTTTTAATAAAGTAGCAATCGTCGTTGTCGCTGGTTTCGGATCTTCATATTGCTCAATAAGATCTTTCATTTTGGCCTTTTCTAGTTTCCACAAATGCCGCATGAGCTGTTCTTCTGTTCTTGATAACTTCATTTGTCCTGAATTGTATTCTACAAATGTAGAGCATTTATTTGTATTCTACAAGTGTAGAGTATAGTTTTTTTTTGAATAAAAAGAAAACAAGAAGATTAATCCATCCAGATTTACTTCAATTCACTACTATTCGTTTCATCAAAATGGATGAGTACATCAAACATTTTACTTAAGCTGAAATCCTGAGTATAGTTTTGTAAAAAGTTATAATTAAATCCGGCTCCCAATTGAATAAACGGATGAGTGGATTCGAAATAAGTTTTAGATTCATTTTCCAATTCATCAAAAATCAGATAGTGTTGATCTCCATCTACTAGCGACAACAAATGATTGGTCGAATGACATTTTAATGCTGGAATAACTTGGCGACTCACACCACTTACGAACTGGCCATTAGCTCCTGCTCGAAAAGCATTGAACGCTCCTTTACCAAAACTGAAGGCTACGCTTTTATAATTTGTACCATTGCGTTGACGGAGATAAGTTCCCATCCAATCCGTTCCGATAACTCGAGCATCCATCACATGAAAATTATGCGCCCAGATTGCCACCTTCGCTTCTGGTGCTAAAATCTCCTGCCACCATTCCGAATAAATGGCCATTAAAGAATCTCTAGGAGTTCCAAAATTATTCGTTCGATAAATATACTCCCGATGCTGAATCAAGTGAGCAGCCATCGCATTGATTTCATACTCCAACTCGGAAGAAAGGCTAATCATTTCATCCTTATGTTCCACGAAATAATCATAGACTTTTTTAGTCCCAATTCTATTCGCTTCTTTAATATTCTCCTCCTCATTTGCATAGTCAGAAATTTCACCCACTGGTAGTTGACCGTAATTGCTTAACACTGCTCCAGAAGAATCTGGTTGTACTTGATTTAAGTAAGTAAAAACCATATTTCGTTCGATATTGAAATCTCCTCCTTGTGGGTCACAGCCAACAAAATGAATTTTTTCTCCAGCACTTTGGGTAAGGTTATAATCATGTATCCATTGAGCAAGATCTCTCACTTCTTGAGTGTCATAAGTCCAATACCAGGTCTGATCAATCGCTTCATCTGCACTGCCTATTCCTTTTGTTACAAAATCGTTCACCACTTTCGCATTCCCCCAAGGGATTTCAAAAACGATTGCTTTGAAACCTTTCTGAGTGACTAGCTTTCTGAAAATTTTGTCTTTCATTTTATAAAACTCCGCAGTTCCATGTGTCGCTTCTCCAAGCCCTACCAATTTAGTATCTCCAATATAATCGATCAAAGCATTTAATCCTTCATCTTCGATCTCAGGATCAGCTCCATTCAAAGGATAAGCGAAATCATCGCTTAACTGATTGATCAATATTTCTTCGTCAGCAGTAAGAATACATTCAGATTCTGGATTTGGGTTGTTGTCATCTTCTTTTTTGCATGCAGCAAAAAAGAAGATGAGAGTTAAAAGGTAAATGAGAAGCTTCATCTGGTTATGTGGTTATGTGGTTATAGTTAACAAGAAAATTTATATCTTAAGGACATCTAATTTTTCATAGAGTTGTCTATTCTTTTAGAAATAAGATATTATATAAAAATGACATCATCCAATAATATTCCTTCTTTAACGTCCTGGAAATCCTCTGGCCAATACCATCAAATTGGTCAACACAAAGTCTTTGTCATTGATCAAGGAAATCACAAAGAAACGATTGCCATCCTTCATGGATACCCAAGTGGGTCTTATGACTATCATGCGGTTTTACCCATTTGGACTAAAAAATATCGGGTGGTCATTCATGATCATTTAGGTTTAGGGCTTTCAGAAAAACCTGATAATTATTCTTACTCTTTGATTGAGCAAGCAGATCTTGCATTGGCATTATGGAAAAAATTAGGCTTAAAAGAAGTACACTTACTTGCTCATGATTATGGAACTAGCGTCGCGACGGAGATCATTGCCAGATCGAATCAAGGGTACGAACCTGTGCATTTAAAAAGTATTAGTCTTGGCAATGGTAGTATGTTGATCGAGATGTCTCAACTTTTGATTACGCAAAAATTATTGAAGCATGATTTCTGGGGACCGATACTAGCAAGCTTGAGTAGCAAACCGATCTTTATCAATAGCTTTAAAAAACTATGGGCAGATAAATCTAAAATAAACTATGAGGAATTTAATGTCCTTTGGGAAATGCTGATTTATAATAATGGTCGAAAAGTATTACCTCGGGTGACTAAATATATCAACGAAAGAAAAAAATTTTGGCATCGGTGGATCGGCGGTCTTGAACAAACGGACAAACACATTCACCTCATTTGGGCAGATAAAGATCCGGTGGCTATAGTTGAAATGGCTCATGTCTTAGAGAAAAAAATTAAATCAAACACCTTGACTATTTTAGAAAATGTTGGACATTATCCGATGCTGGAAGCACCAGTAAAATATGCGGAGACAGTGATGAAAGGGATTAACTCTAATAGAATATAATACGATTCTGCTGTTTAGTTAAAGCTTCTTTATAATAAAAACAGGATACTTAAAAACCCGAATTTAGGTCGAATCTCATTAATCATGATATGATTTGCGAAGAGAATGTGCTGAATGGCTTTAAGATTTGTGGAACTAGTTTAAAAAAATGTATCTCATTTTTATCTTTTATCCTTTAGCACTGAGCTTTAATATAGAACAGCCTATACTCTAATTCATGTTACAAATTTGCCTTCTTATAGTTAAAAAAACATCTTTTAGTCATTTACTACTTGCACAGCTTTTTTCATTTCTTCTATTGCCTTAGAATTAAATTAACTCCATCTACAATTTTTCATTCCAAAGTACTTCTAAAAAATGTTACCAAATTTTATTTAGGGATAAGTAATCTTTGAAAGGAGAATTATCTTTTCAAACCTTCCTAAATTTTTTTCTTATGTCCGTCACTAAAATTTGGCGCCTTCTACTTTTACTTACTGCACTCGGAGTAACTAATATGACTTGGGGCCAATACAATCCTTATCAAAATAAATCGCAGAGGTATCCTTATACCAAGCAAACTGATACTAATAATGATCAGGAAAATCGAAATACCAGAGTCACCTTTTGTGAAAACAATATTATTGATAATGGTGATTTTGAGAGCTTCAGTGATATCCCCTTAGGCGAATGCAACCCTGTTCTCGGTCCACCATTATGCAGTGCAAGTATCATATTAGAGTGTACTACAAATAGATCTCCATTCCATGCTTGTGCTATAGAAGAATATGGAGACTGGTGGATATCACATGGTACTCCAGAAATAAAAAGAGAAGACTCTGGTTTTACCGAAGATGCCCTAATGATATGGAGTGGTCAATTTAACGCACCAATCGGAGATAACACTGTATATGGTGAAGGACTCTTTAACAACTGTTTTACTTTCGAAGAAGGGAACACATATGAGTTAAGCTTTAGGGCAAAAGGAGGAGGTAGTAGTCTTGGGAATCTTTTTATCAAACTTGCTAATAATATAAGCGGTCCAAATGACTATAATAATCCTAACCTTTTTACGGTCAACGAATATTATGAAATCCCTGAAGCAATTGGCCAATCTCAAACTATATACTCCCAACAAGGCTGGTCTGAAACTTCCTTCACGACCTTTAACATAACCTTCGTTCCCGATCAGGATTATAGTATGCTATGGATTTATCCGACTGAACCCACTGATGATTTGTTTATTCTTGGTATTTCTGATTTTTGTGTTAGTTGTGTAGAACCTGAAAGTCAGGTAATATATACGGAGTCTACTACTCTTCCAGAGGCAACAAGTGCATACACTCTGATCAATGCAAAAGAAGATGCTAGGGTTTATTCTGGAGATGATGTTGGTTTTTATTGTGGGACTGAAATTTTACTTGAATCGAATTTCACTGTTGAGGATGGTGCTATTTTTAAAGCTGTTATTGCACCTGTAAGTAGTTGTTCTAACTTCACCTGTGCTTCTGGTAACACTTTAACAGATGATGACGAAAGTGATACCCGAGAAAAAGAATTGGAAGTTTCTATTCAAAATAAAAAACTGGAAGAAATTAATATTTTCCCTAATCCAAGCACTGGAATAATTAATCTTCCATTCATTCCTTCAAAAGAAGTTCCTTCTATTAGCTATACCCTTGTAAACACTTTAGGAGAAATTATTTTAAAAAATTCTACAATTACTAATAGTCGTTCTTTAGATCTATCCAATCAACCTAAGGGTATTTATTTTATTCAAATTCAATCTGAAAAGACTCAAGTCACTAAACGATTAATAATTCAATAAACTATCCATTTTTAATCAAAAAATAAACGATCATGAAAAATATAAATTTATTTACTGCTATTCTTATTATTGCTTTTTTTACTTCAAATTCTCTATTCGCACAATGGGAATATAATACTCCCGATGAAATATATTATGCCCCCGCCACCGGCAAGGTTGGTATCGGTGTAACCAATCCATCCAATTACTACAGATTACATGTTGATGGAAAGACAACAAATGCAACAAACGGTATTTATTCAATTGCACACAATGGGAAAATAGCCATCTTTGGTCGATCAACTTCTGGCAAAGGGGTATATGGTTCTACCTCTACTGGCTATGGAGTATATGGTTATACTTCTAATAGTTTGGGAACTGGGGTATATGGTTTTGCTAGCGCAGGTAAAGCCTTGTCCGGTCGTACTTCATACGGATATGCAGTACATGGTTTGGCAACCTCAAACAATGGCCATGCAGGATACTTTACTGGTAAAGTTGAAGTAGATGGAAAAGTATCTATCGGTACAAGCAATACACCAACGACTGTCGGAGGAGAGGATATTAGTGACTACAATCTTTTCGTAGAAGGCGGTATTTTAGCAGATGAAATCCGAGTGAGAAACAACTGGGCTGATTATGTTTTTGCAAGTGATTACGAATTGAAACCTTTAAATTTAGTTCAAAAACATATCAAAGAAAAAGGTCACTTACCTAATGTTCCTTCCGAAAAAGAAGTAGAAAATAAAGGTTTACAATTAGGTGAAATGACTAAAATACAACAAGAAAAAATCGAAGAACTTTTTCTCTATGTCATCGAGTTAGACAAACAAGCCAAAAGTTTAAAAACAGAAAACAGGCTACTCTTAAAAAGAATCAAGCAATTAGAACAAAAAGTTCAATAGCAAAACGAAGTTCATTTTATTAAAAAAACCTCTTCTAATAAAACTAGAAGAGGTTTTTATATTTAAGGAAGAAAACAAGTGATTATTGTACAATCACTATTCTTTCCACATGTGTCTGTTCTGCTATTCTTATTTCACAAATGTAAACCCCAGCAGATATTCCTTCCCACTCTGATTTATAAGTCCCCATAGCTTGTCGCTCTTTTTTAGTCTTCTGAATTTCTCTTCCAAGTAAATCAAAAATTGAGACCTCCACATTAGACGTTTCATTTAAAACATATTCTATAAACACAACACTTTCAGAAGGATTGGGATAAATACTAATCTCATTTTCAGTAACTATATCAAACGTTGATGTTACATTACAGGCTTCTTCGATTTCCATCGCAGATATATAACCCGACCGTTTTACATCATGTCGAAACATTAACCATTCTGGACAAGTTCCTTCTCCCGCTTCAATCATAAAAGCTTTTCCAGTATTTAGAGAATCTGGAATATAAGAACCGTACCCCGCACAGATAAAAACATCTAGTGTTCCATTTTGATCAAAGTCAGCAATCAGAGGTTGTCCATCTGCATCAAGCCAAGGTAGCTGATCTGCATTTGAGAAATTATTCAAAAGGTTAGCTTCCCAGATAAGTCCGGTGTAAGGTTCTATCGCTAACACTCGTCCCATAAAATGACCAGAAACTAAATCCAGTTTTCCATTGCCATTAATATCGGAAACAGAAAAGCCTCTGAAAGAAACAAAAGGAATTGGATAAGACCACTCTACCGATCCATCTTCTCCAGCAATAATCCAAAGTCGTTCATCAATCGTGATCCAATCATTATTGTTCATAATCACTTCAAGGTTACCATCTTCATCAATGTCTGCTACAGTAATTGCTGCAAAATTACTTTCCGGAATTTGTATCGTCCAATGATCTGATCCGTCTTCAACATTTATGGAACGAAGGTCTCCGTTCCAAGAACCAATGACATATTCTAAGGTCCCGTCGCCGTCCAGATCAGCAACTGCACCAGCATGGTAAGCATGAAATTCAGCATCAGGATCTTCTACAGTATTTGTCCAGATCACATTGGTTGTTTCATAATCAAAAGCCCAAACATGTAGGCCATCGTTGTTCCAATAATTCGCTGCAATGATTTCAAGATCGCCATCATTGTCTATGTCTACTAAAGCTGGTTCGGTTTGTAAAGCCTGAGCGAAAGGATCAGCTTGAATGGTTTTATCCGCACTTCCATCTTCCCCATTTAGAGAAATAATCTGTCCATTAAAATTTCCAAATATAACCTCTGGCTTTCCATCATTATCTATATCTGCAACCGTTGGTGGCGAATCACCTCCTCCAGATGGCTTGCTCCAAATCAATTCTCCTGTCGCTCCATTGATGCAAAAAATCGTGGGATTACAAGAGCCATTTACCACAACATCTAGAACACCATCCATATTCATATCATGAATAATCGGTGCAACATCACCACATCCTCCGATATCATAAATCCAGTTTACTGAACCGTCTTCCGCATTTATACAATGAGCTCTACCGTCATTGGTATAAGTGGTAAAAACGATTTCATAGAATCCATCACCATCCATATCGGCGGCGGCAGGGGAACCAAAAGAAGGTGCTCCGATTTCATATTCCCATTTAATTTCTGGGAATTGTGCATGACTAATTTGAATGCTTAATAGTAAAATTAAAAAGTAGAAATTTCGATTGGACATCATATCTTTATTTTAATATCAAAGATATTTTTGTCTGCAATAAAAAAATAGGAAAAAAACGCAATGGCTGAGAATATATAATTGTCGACAATCGATTTTCGTTGAACAGACACCAAGCCATAACTAAGTTAAATAAGATTAATTTTTCTTAATAATAGTTTATTCGTGTCTTGAAGAAAGTTTAAAGCTTTAAATTAAGTCTTAAAATTTAAAGCATGAAACAACTAATAATTTTAGGCATTGTCGCTTTTTTAAGTCAAACTATTTATTGTCAATATCAAATTGGAATCGTACCAAGGTCTAGCCCCGACAAAGGAATCAATCAAAAAATTGGGCTTACTGAAATTGAAATAAAATACGGAAGCCCTTCCGTTGACTCTAGAGAAATCTGGGGAAATTTAGTCCCTTATGAAAAAGTCTGGCGAGCAGGTGCTAATAATGCAACAACCGTAGAATTCAGTACAGATGTAAATATTAATTCGATTAATATTCCAGCGGGAAAATATGCACTTTTTATTATTCCGAAGAAAAATAAAAAATGGGAAGTAATATTAAACAAAGAGGCTAATCAATGGGGAGCGTTTAAATACAAGGCTGAAAACGATATAATCAGAATTGGAATCGTGCCCAGAAGAATGGAATTTTTTAGTGAAGAACTAAGTTATGAAATAAATAATTACGGATTCGACAATGGAGAAATTATATTTAAATGGGAGCACATACAATTAGCATTAGAATTCAGTACCTCTTATCTAAAGGCTTTCGAAAAATTAATTGAAGACAGGGCTATTAAAGCAGATCAAAACATCCGATGGATCGTCTATCTTCAAGGAGCCGAACATTTGGAAAATAATAATTTGGATATTGAACTTGCGAAAAAATGGATTGATAAAAGTGAAATATTAATGTCGAACGCAATAGTTTGGAATGAGCAATACTATCCTAAACAATATATTGAAGGGCATTTACTCTGGACAAAAGCTAAAATTTTAGCGCAATTATCTAAACACTCAAAAGCCATAAAATATGCTAGAGAAATGAAATCTATTGCAGGAAAATCGACATTTTATATAAAGAATAAAAAGGAAGAGAAGATTGATGAGTTAATTGAAATGTGGTTACAAAAAGAATAGTATCTCCATCAAAGCAAAGAACTTCACTCTACTTTTACCCAATTCTATAATTATAAATTTCGCCGCTCGGGTTGATCGCTTTCAAAAACTTAGAAGGCGTACACCCTGTGAATTGTTTAAAGTCAGAAATAAAATGGGATTGGTCATAAAAATTAAACTCATACGCCAATTGAGTCAATTGAATATCTGGCTTTTGAATCAAGCGTTCCATGATCTTGTTGATGCGAATTGTTCGTTGGAAAAGCTTAGCGGAAATTCCAATTTCTGATTTAAATCGTTGTTCAAGTCTACGCTTTTTGAGTGGATACCTTGAAGTAGACAATGATAAAGGATTTTGAATAATATCTTGGATCACAGGGGCCAAAGAGTTTTTATTTATTACACTGCTATTTTTTAAAATATAATCTTCAACAATTTTTATTCGTCCATAAATTCCTTTTGCTTCATGAATTTGCTCTTCTAGAAAATATAAACTTGGTTCACTTAATT
Organism: uncultured Saprospiraceae bacterium; assembly: GCA_937921595.1. GTDB lineage: Bacteria > Bacteroidota > Bacteroidia > Chitinophagales > Saprospiraceae > JAHDHW01. Next base: position 26,069 of record CAKZTD010000450.1, on the reverse strand, counting down.
CCGATAAAGCCACACTATGATCTGTTACTTCATTCAAATCAAATTTCCAGATTTGCCTCGCTGCCCAAGGATGAAATTTCACACCAAACAGAAAAAGATTCCCTGATGGCAATGTCAAATCCAGATAGTTTTTTATTTGTCCAAAAATATGTGAGGTGTACTTCTTTTTTTGTTTATCTCTTGCTGGAATACAATATTCCCAAGGCTCTTCTAAATGAAAAATCCAGTCCACATATCCATCAGGAATAAACCGATAAGAAATATCTGCTTCATTCTCCGGATCAGATTGAAGCGTCCAAAAACTTGCAATTATCTCTTGTGCACCTTTCGATACCGGATATTCTTTAAAGATCATATCTACTTTTTAAAAAGACTTTTGATTTTAAAAGATAAGGGAATGTGGATATAAAGATAAATCAGGAATAGTTTTATTGAGCAAATATAAAGTAGTTGTCATTTTGATTGGACATAGAGGAGTCAAAGAGAACACCGAGTTCGGACATTCTCTATTTTTTAAAAATTCTAAACAAATAATACAAAGCTGGAAAAATACTACATACTCCAAAAACTAAGGCTCCGAATAAAACCTTCATCGTAATCACGGGAGCTGATGCTTTATAAATATCTAATGTCGTCCCATCCGAAAACCTAATTAAATCTGGCCATTGTATCACTAGCCAGCCTAAGAAAATCATCAAAACTTGAGCACTCACTAAAATCCGGAGCGGCCAGATTCTTTTTTGATTCATCATTTTAAAAATAAAAGGAACCAAAACGGTAGCTAAAATGACCCAAGCGGAAGACAAAGGATGTTCTAAAAATGCGGAATGGAAATTTAGTTTTTGAATATAAGAAGCCAGCAAAATAAAAAGGCCAGAAACAACGGAAGCAATAAAAAGTCTTTTACTAAAACGCTGAATCAGTTGATAACCATCTTCTGTTTTTACTTCGCCTAATAAAAATATCGCTGCAATATATGCGGATAAAATCATCGTAAAAACTCCAACGGACAAACAGAAAAGATTCGCCCAAGGTGCAATAAAATATTCATAAAAAGTAGCGTCTTCTAAAGTCGACGGTATCGTTCCAGCAAACAAAGTAGCAATCGCAATTCCTAAAAACAATACGGTTCCAATACTTGAATATCGGAAGATTGCAGAGTACCATTTTTGTGAACCATCCTTTATTGCGTCATAATGCCTAAAGGTAAATGCTGCTCCCCGAAAAATGATTCCAACTAAAATAATCAATATTGGAATATGTAATGCGGTAGAAAAAACGACATAGGCTTCTGGAAAGCCATTCATTAATATAACGACGGCAATAATCAACCAAATGTGGTTGGCTTCCCAGACTGGAGCCATTGCTTTTGAGATTGTTTCATTGCCTCGATCACCAGTAAATAATTCGATGATCCCAGCACCAAAATCTGCACCTCCCAACAAGGCATAAAAGAGTAAGCTGACTCCCAGAATGATCGTGACTAATTCTGTGTAAATCATAATAAGTTGATATCCATTTTTCTGTTAAAATCTTGATGTTTTTTACTCAATGCTCTTTATCCAAATGAGCGAATGAAGGAATGAGTGAATGTTGCGGAAGCTCTAAATCTTCAGCTTGTTTTTTACATTTAAGAGGCCATTCACTCATTAAAAAATTCACTCATCCACTCATTTTTAATTAACAGCCAAATGTGTCTAATAATTTAAAATTACTTATGCATCATATTTTTTATGAATCGCTTTTATCTGTCTCGACATCAGCCAGATGACCGCAAGTGTCAATAAAGTATACACCGTGACGATCAGTAACAAAGAATATTGAATTCCTGGCATCGGCGTCAACGCATCTTTCGTTTTCATAACTCCATAAATTATCCAAGGCTGTCGCCCAACTTCCGTCACCGTCCATCCTGCTTCTAATGCTATAAAACCAAAAGGCGTCGCCAAAGCAATCAACCTAAGCCACCATTTTTTATTAATATAATCCCAACGTCGCCACCGCATAAAAAAGTAAAGCAAACCTATCCCCATCATCAAAGTACCAAGGCCAACCATAATTTGAAAAGCGAAATGTGTTACTGCAACCGGCGGTCGTTCATCTTTAGGAATTTGATCCAGACCAATTACTTCAGAATGAAAATCTCCATGAGCTAAAAAGCTCAATGCTCCTGGAATTTTAATCGCATAATTAACTTCTTCTGTTTCATCATTAGGAATACCTCCGATGATTAAAGATGCATTTTCTTCCGTATGGTAATGCGCTTCCATCGCTGCGAGTTTTGCTGGCTGGCGTTTCGCAACATCCTTCGCTGCTAAGTCTCCAGTGATCGGCATCGCAAAGGCTGCTATCGACCCAAAGATTAAGGCAATTTTTAAAGCCTCTTTATGAAATCGAATTTTCTTACCTCGCAATAACATCATCGCATGTACACCTGCCACTGCAAAACCTGTACTTGCAAAAGCCGCAAAAGTCATATGCAAAGCTTGGGTAAACCAAGCATCATTAAAAAGTGCTGCGATTGGATCAATGTTAATATATTCTCCATTCACATAATCGAATCCGGCAGGGCTATTCATCCAAGCATTCGCTGCAACGACAAAAATACCAGACATCACTCCGGATATTCCAACGACAATACCAGACCACCAATGAGTCCAAGGTGGAATTTTATTCCAACCATATAAAAATACACCTAAGGCAATCGCTTCAATAAAAAATGCGGTGCCTTCAAGCGAGAATGGCATTCCAAAAATGGGTCCTGCATGTTTCATAAATTCTGGCCAGAGGAGACCAAGTTCGAAAGAGAGTAAAGTTCCTGAAACAGCTCCGACGGCAAAAAAAATCGCAACTCCTTTAGACCAGGATTTAGCTAAGTCCAGATAGATTTCTTCTTTGGTTTTCAACCATTTCCATTCTGCGTAAGCCATAAAAAAAGGCATCGCCATACCGATACATGCAAAGATAATGTGCCATCCTAAAGAGATTGCCATTTGTAATCTTGCTGCGAGTAGGTCTTCCATACTTTAGATCTTTGTTGTAATTAAAAAACAAATAAGAAGCTTAGAATGATTTATAAATATAGCTTTTTTTATAATAGTGATCACAAGCTTAGCAATCACCTAGTCAAAGGGTAAATATATTCTTACGACTACCATATCCTCTCCCAAGTCCAAAACTACTATTTCCCTCGTATATACAAATGCAAACATCCTGTGATACTTCTGTTATACTTTGAGCCTATCTTTGAATCAAATTAATTTATAAACCAAAATATTCCAATATGACAGCTCATTCATTCAATCAACAGCCAAGATATACTGACGTTATCTCGATTCTAAACAAAAGAATGGAAAACGAAGATAATCGCCCTTATCAGGCTAAAACCTTTTCGAAAGGTCAACATATCTACCTTCCAAATAAAAATGCGGATCATCTATACATCGTCAAAAGTGGTAGAGTAAAGATCGGTGCTCATGGTAGTGACGGTAAAGAAGTCATCAAAAAGATTGTTATTAAAGGAGAAATTTTCGGCGAATTTTCTCTCCTTGGTCAAAGTAGTCGTAAAGATTATGCGGTGACGATGGAAGATACAGAGATCTTTATCCTTGGTAATGACGAGATTCAAACACTCATGAGAGAGCATAAAATCTTTAGCCTTTACATGATGGAAATTCTTGGGAATCGACTTATGGATATGGAACAACGCTTGGAAGCTATCGTTTTCGAAACTTCACGGGAAAGAATTATCGGATTTTTAGATAAACTAGTTTGCAAAAGAGGTCAAAGAGTTGGGTACGAAATGCTGGTTCGTCAGTTTTTTACTCATCAGGAAATTGCAAATCTAACAGCTACTTCAAGACAAACAGTTACCATGGTGCTCAATGAACTACGGAAGAAAAATATCCTGACTTTTAATCGTCGTCGATTATTGATCCGAGATATGGAATTGCTAAGAGCCGAGGCTGCTTAATTATCTACACAAACTTTTGAGCTAACAATCCACCATTGATTGTTTCCAAATCAGATTAAAAAGAATCATCGCTTCGGAAAAACTTTCCGGAGCCTCATCATAAAGCAATCACTCTCCTCAAGTATACATCCAAGCATTATTGATTTAGCTTTTCCTAAATTATCTCGTATTAGACGTCTATATTAACTTCCCTTTTCTGCTTTTTAAACCTTTTTATTTGTCCTTCGTACACACGTTGTATGTTCATTGGCTTATACTATTCTTCTACTTTATTATATGCCCTTGCTAGTTGACTCATTAGCTTCTTAATACAGTAAAAACAGGTATAAATATTGTAGTTAAATTATTGCCCAATGATATAAAAACTACTAATTATGCAATCTACAAGATGTACCTCTTGGATACTTCTCATATCCATTCTATGTGTATTATCCTCCACTTCTACAATTGCACAATCAAGTCTCAATATTAAGTTTAACAATATTAATATCGAGGATGGATTACCTAATAATACCGTCAAAGCTATCATTAAGGATAACCTAGGGTTTCTTTGGATTGGTACAAACGATGGTCTTTGCCGATATGAGTCTCCCAATCATATAAAGATCTATCGAAGTGGTGATTCTACCTTATTCAATACTTTAGAATCCAGTTTCATCAGGTCTTTATTCTTTGATTCTAAAAATAATCTTTGGATTGGAACTCGCCAAGGAGGGCTTACTAGGTATAATCAAGAAACCGAAAACTGGACGACTTTTCGCCATGACAGCAATGACCCACACAGCATAAGTGACGATGAAATACTCACTATTACTGAAGATAATCAAGGTCGAATTTGGGTCGGTACTGAAAACGGGTTAAATATTTTCCAGCCCGATAAAGAAAATTTTGTGTCTTTTACAATGGATAAAACCCAAGTCGGCGCCTTACGATCTAAAGCGGTATTATCTATCATAGAAGATCATCAAGGTTGGATGTGGATTGGCACTTGGGCTGGAGGATTATATCTATTCATACCTTCTAAAAGTGGAAAAATTCAAGATGGAAAGCTTCGAAACTTCGTGCCTAATAGTACTGCCGAAGCGCTTAATGTATGGGATATTCTTCAAGATAGTCAAAATCGCTATTGGCTAGGTACGAGAGGTGCGGGCGTTTTTTTAATGACTTTACCTTCAAATGCAAATAATTATTCTATCTCAAGTTCGTGGCAGCCTAGTTTTCATAGTTATGCCTATCAGAAAAATGAAACCAGTATAGCAAATAATCATATCGAAAATATTTTTGAAGACAGCAAAGGTATTCTTTGGGTCGCCACTATTAATGGATTAAATAGATTATTCCCAAAAGAAAGCAATACCATAACACAGAATAATATTCCAGATTTTTATTTTCAGACATTTACATTTGATTACGGCGATAACACTTCTCTTCTTCAAAATAATGTGATAAGTATCTTTGAAGATAACCAAGGTATTATTTGGTTTGGTACCTATAGTGGCATAAGTAAGTATAATAAATACGCCAACCAGTTTAATGTTTATGAATTTTTCGAAGACGTCTCTAACACGCCCAACGCTCAAAATCTTTTTATAGATAAAGAAGGAACAGCATGGATTGGCAATGGTGATAGAGGTCTAATGAAGTATACTTTCAACCACAATGAAAAACCTAAAAGTATACAGACAAAATCGTTAAAAGGAAATTATATATCGTCTTTGTACTGTGACGATGATCGTCATTTATACTTAGGTAGTAAAAAAGGAATTTTGCGTCTCGACATCAAAACGAATAAACTAAAAACCTACCAGCTTCCAAGTGAATTAGAAAAAAAGTTTAACAGCTTTTTTATTCGTTCTATAATCAAAGATCATCAAAATAGAATATGGATCGGAACGGATCAAGGGCTCTATGTCCTATTGGAAGATAGCGGTACTTATATTCCAATTCTTCATGATATGGACATCTCTAATTCTATTAGTGATAATGTCATCAACACCGTATTTCTAGATAGCCGTCAGAACATTTGGGTGGCAACTTACAATGGACTAAACAAGCTTATCGGTAGCGAGGGCAACCATTTTTCTTTCGAACAATTCAAACATGATCCTACAAATCTCGAACTCAGTATTCCTTCCAATAGAATTATTTCAATTGAAGAATCAAATAACACGCTATACCTTGGTAGTGGCAATGGCTTATACGGATATGATCTTGAAGAAAAAACATTTACTAATTTCAGTAAATCAGATAATAAATACAGTATTCAAAGTATAGAAAAAACGAAAGAAGGAAACTTGTGGGCAAGCACACAACAAGGAATATTTTTTTTCGATACTAAAGCTAAGCAATTTAACACCTATGAAAAAAAAGACGGTTTGGGAGATTTTGTCTTTCTAACCGGATCTAGTTATGCAGACAAAAAAGGTCAGTTATTCTTTGGGTCTCGGCGTGGTGTTACTAGCTTTAAACCTTCCGATCTACAGAAAAACGAAATCCCTCCTCCCGTTTATATTACAGAGATTCGCAAAATGGGGCCCGATGGAGAAAAACGTAACAATAGTGTATTTATTGATGAACTCGAATTAGAGCATGATGAATATTTTCTTTCATTAGAATTTGCCGCTTTAAATTATGACCGGTCTGAGAAAAATAAATATGCTTTCAAACTTGAAGGATTAGAAGAGAAATGGAATTATACTGAAAAACTGTCCCCAGCCGTCTATACTAACCTCAATCCAGGTACTTACACCTTTCGAGTAAAAGCCTCTAATAATGATGGCCTATGGAATGAACAAGGCACCTCTCTTCGAATCATTAAAAAACCTGCCTTTTGGCAAACCTGGTGGTTTATTTTCGGAAGTATTTTATTCAGCTTAATTTGTATTTGGGTCGTCGTAAAAGCCTACATAAAAAACATCAAAGCCCACAATACCGTACTCCAAAAATATAATCGCGATCTCAATCAAGAAATCACTCGAAGGGAATTAATAGAAAAAGAATTACAGGAAAGAGAAGAGGGACTAAAACTTTCGAATGCAGAACTACAGAGGTCTAATAAAGATTTGGAGCAATTCGCTTATATCGCCTCACATGATTTACAGGAACCTTTAAGAGTCGTCGGAAGTTTTATTAGTTTATTGCGAAGACGATATAAACAGCACTTTGACGAACAAGCTTTCGAGTACATTGATTTTGCAGTCAATGGTGTACAACGAATGTCCAAACAAATACAAAGCATTCTTACTTTTTCTAAAGTTGGAAAAAAAGAAATCACTTTTAAGTTAGTTAAATTAAATACGGTTATACAACAAAATTTAAGAGACCTTTCTAATAATATAGAAGAAAAGAATGCTTTAATAAATATCGATCCTCTTCCTTCCATTTATTGTGAAAAATACCAAATTGAAATGGTTTTTCAGAACCTGATTGGCAATGCTATAAAGTTTAACAACCGCAATCAACCAATCATAAATATTTGCCAACACAAAAACGCTAAAGATGGTTATTGGATGTTTTCAGTACAAGACAATGGTATCGGTATCGACAAAGAATACACAAGCAAAATATTTGACATTTTCAGTCGCTTGCACAGTCGAAAAGAATACGCAGGAACAGGTATAGGTTTGGCATTATGTCAAAAAATCGTTCATCGACATCAAGGAGAAATTTGGGTAGAGTCCGTTTTAGATGTTGGGACTACATTCTTCTTTACTATTTCTAAAAACTTAAAGGTCTTTTCTCCAACTAATAAAGAGGAAGTCTATTCTAAAGCCATCGAAGAAGCCCCTTCATTAAAACGTCCGAAAGTAATGCCCGAACCCTGATTTCCTGGTTACAAGTAAACATTTACTCCTCCACATAAAATATCAACTACTTTTGCTTATTTTGGTCACAAAACTAAGCGATGGATTTACAAATTAAAAATCATTTGTTTCTCGTTGGAGGAGCATCAAGTGGACTCGGAAAAGCTATTTCTTTAGCTTTAACAAAAGAAGGTGCCAATATAATTGCCGTTGCTAGGTCTACTGAAAAACTGAACGCCCTTCGACAGACAGCTCCCGAACAAATAGAAATCATTTCTGGAGACATCAGCACATCTGATACGATTCGAAAAATTATTACTCAAATTGGTACTCGGGTTTTATCCGGTGCAACCATTAATTCTGGAGGGCCTCCCGCAATGTCTGCAATGGATACGACTTTGGAAGACTGGGATCAAGCTTACGCTTCAGTATTTCGATGGAAAGTAGCATTGACCCATGCCTTGGTTAAAAAAATGATTCCTGAAAATTATGGTCGTTTAGTATATATCGAAAGTGTATCCGTCAAACAACCTGTTGAAAATTTGGTGCTCAGCAATTCGATGCGACTTGCTGTTGTTGGTTTTGTAAAAACGCTTTCGCAAGAAATCGCTCATCATGGAATCACACTAAACATTCTTGGTCCTGGATATCATGCTACACAACGATTGGAAAATCTTTTTATAAAAAACAGTGAACTGAAAGGAGTTCCCGTCGAAGAAGTCAGAGCGACGTTTGAAAGTCAAGTACCTATTGGTAAGTTGGGAACGGCTGAGGATTTTGCTTCATTGGCTCTTTGGTTGCTGTCTCCGGTTAGTCGATATATTACTGGACAAACGATCAGTGTGGATGGAGGGTTAGTACAGGGGGCTTTTGGTTAAAAACTATCCTTCTATTACAGCTTCTTTTTTCTTTCTCAACAAAAAATAAGTGATCAAAAAACTCACGATCATAAAAAGTCCTCCAAGGAAAAATGCGGAACCTGGGAAATGAAATGGCGCATCATCTTTTGTAAAATGATAAAAAATTCCAGTCATCATGATGGGCCCAAAAATAGTGGTCATACTTACCAAACTCGTCAGGCCTCCTTGCAATTCTCCTTGTTCGTTAGCGGGTACTTTTCCAACCATAAAAGATTGAAGATTGGGCATCGCAATTCCTCCAAGACAATAAGGAATCAAGAACACAAACATCATCCAGCTTGTTGAGGCAAATGCGAAGAGAAACATCCCGATCGTATATAGACCAATCCCATAATAAATACTTTTACTTATTCCGATTTTATCCGCAGATTTCTGAGCCAACACTGCTTGAACGATCCCCACTAATAAGCCAACAAAGGCTAAAGAAAAGCCAACCATTCCTTCTCCCCATTCAAATCGATACATCGTAAAATAGGTCCAGTTACTTTGCACTGCATGATGAGCCAGGTTTAAGAAAATATAAGCGATCATTAAAACTCTAATCTGTTTATATTTTGAAAGTTGAATTAAGGTTCCGGCGGGGTTTGCTCTTTTCCAACTAAACTTTCTTCGGTTCTCTGGAGCTAATGATTCCGGGAGAATAAAGTACCCATAAAGGAAATTGATAAAAGATAAACCCGCTGCAGTAAAGAATGGAATTCGTACGCCGATTTCACCGAGTAATCCTCCGAGCAATGGACCAATGATAAATCCTACGCCAAAAGCGGCTCCGACCATTCCAAAGTTTTTCGCTCGATTTTCGGGTGTGCTGATATCCGCAATATAGGCATTCGCAGTTGTAAAACTCGCACCTGTGATTCCCGCAATCACCCGACCAATCAACAACCAGGCATAGGTAGGTGCAAAGGCAAGAATCAAATAATCTAATCCGAAGCCAAACATAGAAATCAATAAGACTGGACGTCTGCCGTATTGATCGCTTAGGTTTCCGATTACCGGAGAAAATAAAAACTGTGCAATAGCAAAAGCGAAAAGCAGATAGCCTCCATATTTACTGGCCTCATTGAAGTCAATATTCTTCATCTGAGACAGCAACTCCGGCAATACCGGAATGATAATCCCAAAGCCGACAACATCAAGGAGGATGGTGATAAAGATAAAATTGATCGCCGCTTTTTTATTAGATTTCATCGTGTTGCAAAGATGAAAAAGAAAGTGGACTCATACACTACAGATTCAGGGTTTTGTTTTTTATTTATAGACTTTTGTTCTCTTTTTTTTCTTATCTTCATTTCATTCTAGACCCTCCAAAAATTTAAGCTATGAAAAAAAGAATTGTTTATTTCTTCCTACTACTTCCCTTTTTTGTACTTGCTCAATCAAATTATGATGCCAATAAAAAAATCGCTCCAGATTTATTAAAAAAGGATCTCGCTATTTTAAAAGAGAATCTTGAATTAGCACATACTGGTTTATACACCTATACGCCTAAGGAAGAGTTTGAAAAATTTTATACTGCTGTAGAATCAAAACTTGACGAACCTAAAACTGCACTAGAGTTTTATGGAATGATCCGTCCATTATTATCACTCATCAAAAATGGTCATACAGGAATTTACCCTTCTCGAACGTTTATGGAAAACCTCAGAGATGAAGCCCTTTTATTTCCGATTGATGTCTATTGGAATGAGGATCAATTGTATGTTTACAGAAATCTATCTGATAATAAATCCTTTCCTCCTGGTTCAATTATTCAGCGAATAAATGGAGAAGATGCTCGGGAAATTATTTTAAATTTTGCGAGAGACAATACAACAGACGGCTTCAATGTCACTGGCCCTTTGGATGAATCGTGGATAAACTTTAAAGTTCTGTATGCGAGTTTTTATGGAACACCCGAAAGTTATAAAATGGAAATTATTAAACCAGATGGTGAATTAATAAACTGTACGATTGGTGGCCAACCTAACAAAGAATTATCAGCAAGAAGAATAGAACAAAACGGTGGTCCTTTGACTTCGTTTTGGTCATCAGATCAACCTGCTTTGGAATTAAAAATAGACGAGGATATCGCAACGATGAGGATACGAACTTTTGATTCTAAATTTACGAAGAAAAAGAAAAAACAAAAATTCAAACGTTTTTATAAATCGTCTTTTGAAAAAATCGAAGCTGCTGGAGTGAAGCATTTAATCATCGACTTGAGAGATAACGGAGGAGGAGATCCAATGCCGACCATTGAACTATTTGCTCATCTTCATCCGGAACCTTTTACTTTTTATAAAGACGTCTATTCGCTTACTCAAAAAGTTCCCAATAAAAAATTATACACGGATCTTGATTTTGCTAGCAAAAATTTAATGCCCATAGTTTTTAAAAAGAAAGGAGATTTATATTATCCAAACTGGATCGCTCGGATGGCAGGATTAAAAGGCTTAAAAGAATCAAAACCTAACAAACCTTATTATGACAAAAAGGTTTATGTCCTGACCAACTCTGGAAGCTTTTCCGCAACAGGTGAGATTACGGGACTAATTAAAAGTTATAATCGGGCAACCTTTATAGGAGAGGAACCATCAGGAAATGCTTATCAAAATGTGAGCGGTATTGTTCAAACTTTAGAACTCCCAAATTCTAAAAATAGAATAGCTATCCCTTTTTGGATGTGGATCATGAATGTTGATTTTAAAAACGATGGCCATGGAGTTATTCCTGATCATATTGTTCGTCGTTCCATTCAGGATATGATTGATCGCAAAGATCGCGTCATGGAATACACCCTTGACTTAATTAAGAAAGCCGATTAAAATTTTCGAAAAGATACAGCCTTGAATTTATACGCTTTGGAATTTTAAAATAGTACTTGATCATTAGTAATGATTCACTAATGACCAAGCACTGGCAAGCTAGATCAATTAAATTTCATCTCGTCTAAAGGACTCTTCAATCGCCTCAAAGCCTCAGAAGTCAGATGCAAATATAATTCAGTTGTCTTTAGTGAATTATGACCAAGTGCTTCTTGAACACTTTTTAAGTTATGCCCATTTTCAAGACAATGTGTAGCATAGCTATGACGTAAAGTGTGCATCGTTGCGTGGCTATTTATTTTTGATTTTTTTAGCGCTCTTGCAAAAACATTCTGGACACTTCTTGGGCTATATCTTTCTCCATACAAGCCTTCAAACAACCACCTTTGAGGTTTATATTCTTCTTGATATTTCTTCAAATAAGGTAAAACAGAGTCCGCTAAAACAACATAGCGATCTTTTCTTCCTTTTCCGTCTTTGATATGAATCACTCTACGATCAACCTGTAAACTAGAACACAAGATATTAACCACCTCGGAGACTCGTAAGCCTGCAGAATATGTCAACAGCAAGATCAGTTTATGCTTTAAATTTGTAGGTGAATTAATTAAACGAACGACTTCATTAGCAGATAAAATACCTGGTAGTTTTCGAGCTTTCCTAGGTCTAGGTATTTCTATAAATTCCTTTGGTCGTTTTAATATTTTTTCTGCAAAGACCTTATAAGCATTGATGATTTGATTTTGAGAAGAAGCACTTATTCGATGTTTTTTTATTTTTTCAAAAAGATAAGAACTTACATGATCCGGTTTAATTTCTGTTGGCTGAATGTATTTGTAGGTATAAAATAGATTGACTAATATTTTCCGATAAGCATTGATCGTACTATAGCTATAACGACTCAATGTTAATAATTTTACGGTATCAAAAATCGCATTTTGGTGTGCTTCACGGAGCTCTTGAAACTTCAATGGCAAAGCTAAGTCTTTTATTTTTTCCTTGGCATCAAGCCGTTCAATATAAACATCAGGAATCTTTGCTTCTATTTTAAATTTAAAAATAATATTGCTCAGTTTTATCTCATCTCTAAGCTGATAAAACGTTGCTTTGACATAAGGCAACAACCAACACTTCTGCTCGGGTTGCCATACTCTTCCATGAATATTTTTGATTTTTTGAATCCAATCCCTTTGATGGTAATGAACGTAGACTTCGATCCATTTTTGGTTTCGTTGTTTGATGATCATGCAGGATTGAGACCTGCCTGAGGAGTGTGTCATAGTATGATTTTTATTAGTGAAAAAATTATTTTAAAAATAAGATTTCCATTCTTAACTAAATCTACTTTTCTATTGACACGATTGTTTTGCCATTCTGAACATACCCGCGAGCCATCCTTCTGGTGTTAAATGCAAAACTGTATTCCCCTTTTGCATTGATACCAATCACACCACCTAAGCCATTTACTCGTTTTTTTAAATACTGAATTCCTTCTTCAGCCGCTTCCATCGCTGACTGATTAAAAAAATGATCACAGACTCTTTTGCACAATACTACTTTCATAATGGACTCACCCCAGCCTGTTGCTGAAACCGCTCCGGCTTCATTATCTGCATAAGCGCCACCGCCTACGATTGGGCTATCGCCGACCCTTCCTCGAAGCTTACGAGCCGTTCCTCCAGTCGACGTTGCCACTGCAAAATTTCCATCACGATCCATTGCTACTGCACCAACAGTATCCCTTGGTTCAAACTCAAAAGGATGATGCGTCTTGAAGGTTTCTTTATTTTTTATACTTTTAAAAAAGGCTAATTCTCGCTCCGTCAATAAAGACTCCGGAGGTAGTTCTTCAAAATTCATTTTCTTGGCAAAGCTCAACGCACCATCACCAACGAGTAAGCAATGCTCTGTTTCGTCCATCACTTTTCTAGCTACACTTACTGGATGCAAAATATTTTGTAACGCAGCTACCGCACCAAAATTTAAGGTTTTGCCATCCATTATAATCGCATCGAGTTCTACTTCTCCAGCTTCATTTAAAAAAGCGCCTCGGCCAGCATCGTAGGTTGGATCTTCTTCGAGAATTCTTACCGCAAATTCTACAGCGTCCAGGGCGGACATACCTACTTCTAATTTTGGGTAGGTTGTATTGATTGCTTTTTCGACTCCACGGATGTGGTCTTCGACATATTCGTCTGGGATGTTCCAGGCTCCGCCGTGTATGATTAGTTTTGGTTGGATCATTTGGTCTTGGATTTTTTTGGACACGAAGCCCTTGAAGAAGACGCGAAGCTCTCGAAAGAATAATCCCTTTTCGTGAGCTTCGTATCCTTTACTTTATTTTTTCACATCCTTCATCATCTCCTCAATCGCTCGCTCTAGTTGTTGATCTCTTCCTTGGTCAACAACACCTGGCATATTTTTCACCTTGATATCTGGCTCCGTCTGATTGTTTTCCATCCAGTTACCATTGATATCTTTTGCACTGACTGGTACAACTCCCCAAACCGAACCGTCTGGTAATCCTTCCCAGCCTGCAAAACTACAAGTCCCTGGAGTAGGCATGCCTACTATTTTTCCAATTTTTAAATCTTTATAACCACATGCGAAACAATGTCCATCAGAGTATTGTGCCTCGTTGATCAATGCTAAGGTTGGCTTGGTCCATCGAGATGTTGGTTCGCCTCCGACGACTTTTGCTTCCGTCTCATAAGTGATAAATGGCACTCCAGTAAAGAACATAGCTAAGTCAGCTACCAAGTCTCCACCACCATTAAATCGGGTATCGACAATCATTCCTTCTCGATCAAAATATTTACCCATCATGTCTTGATAAATACTTCGGTATGGACCATCACCCATTCCCGGAATGTGGACATAACCTAATTGGCCATTACTTTTTTCGTGAACTTCTTTTTCATTTTGCTTCACCCATCGTTTATAAAGGAGTCCGCTTTCTGCTCTTAATGAAATTGGTTTCATGGTAATCGTATCTCGCTTTTTAGTAGCTGGGTCGAGTATTTCTAAAAGCGTGAATTTTCCAGATTTACGATTCAGGTATTTTGCAATATCTTGATCTGGGCTAATGGTTTCTCCATCAATTTTCTCGATGATCATTCCTGCTTTTATTTTAAATGCTGCTTTATCTAGCGGCCCACCGGTGATGATTTCGTCGATTAAAATTCCGTTGCCGGTGTGTCCATAATTCAAAAAGACCCCAAGCGAGGCAGTTGCATCAGCATTGGAAACTTTACCTCCACGGTATCTTGCTCCTGCGTGAGAAACGTTTAGCTCACCTAGCATTTCTGAAAGCATTTCGGTTAGCTCAAATGAGTTACCGATATACGGCATATATTTTTCGTATTCGGTTTTCATTTGATTCCAATCGATTCCATGAAAGTCTGGGTGGTAAAAAATTGCATTGGTTCGAATCCAAACGTGATTAAACATGGCGACTCTTTCTGCCTGAGCATCATACTCCATTTCGCCTTTGATTTTCACGGCAGTCTTTTTGCTTTTTTCTACATCGATTTTAGAAATCTTCCCGCCACTGAGAAGAAATAAATTTTTCATGTCTTTATCCCATTCGAGACTTCCGAAATTGGCTCCTAACTTGATAGCCATTTTGGTTTCTTTGGTTCGAAGGTTTGTACTCCATAAGTTCATTTTATCTTCGAAACGAGAAAGGTAGTATAACTTATCTCCTTCTTTAGAAAGTACTGCATCACCCAAACGAGAAGAATGTATCGTCAGGCGACTGGTACGATCTTTCATATTGTCCCAATCAAAAGTCAAAGCTTCTACTTTATCTTTGTCCTCCTTATCTTTGTCTTCTTCATCCTTGTCATCATCTTTTTCCTTCTTGCCTTTTTTCTTTTTGTCTTTATCTTTGTCTTCTTTTTTCTCCTTATCTTTTTTAGCCTTTTCCTTCTTTTCTTTTTTCGCTTCTTCTATTGCTTTTTGTAATTTATGATCTTCTTCACTTAGGTTGAATTTATCCCAAGATTCCTGAGTGAAAAACATGCTGTAAACATCCGTTTCTGATCGACCACTAGTAGCGTATGACTTCAGCCCATTACGATTACTAAACCAAATCATTTGTTTTCCACCATTCACCCATTTCGGACTTCCGTCAGAATATCCACTTTCATTGAGGTTTACTCTTTTTGTTCCATCTGCTTTCATTAACAGCACTTCACTATTACTTAAAGACAAACTCCATTCTACTAAAAGCCATTGGCTGTCTCCACTCCATGTAAAATATTTATCTCCATCTCGCATGTGGAATAAATCTTTAGGGGTCAAAAGCGTCACTTCTGATTTCGTTGCAACATCCATGATTTTAAGTGTTCGACGACCTTCGATAAATGCTAATTTCTTTCCATCTGGAGAATATTGAGCCAAGTAGTTGTCTGTTTTACTTTCAATAACCGGTGTTTCTTTGAGCAAAGTAGAGGCATAGAAGAACGGCTCTTCTGCTCTTGTTTTTTCTGTTTTATAAATACTCCATTTGCCATTTCGCTCGCTAGAGTAAACTACGGATTCTCCTTCAGGCCCCCAACTTACAAATCGTTCTGCTTCGGGAGTATTGGTTAATCTTTTTGTAAAAGATTCTTCTACGGAAGTAACAAATACTTCTCCTCTTGCTATAAATGCTATTTCTTTTCCATTTGGAGAAATCGACATTTCGTTAACACCTCCATTGATTGAAATAAATTTATCGTTGTTA
Organism: uncultured Saprospiraceae bacterium; assembly: GCA_937921595.1. Classification (GTDB taxonomy): domain Bacteria; phylum Bacteroidota; class Bacteroidia; order Chitinophagales; family Saprospiraceae; genus JAHDHW01. The sequence continues at coordinate 9,837 of CAKZTD010000450.1, read as the reverse complement.
TTTTTGTCTTGTGTTCGAATATTGACTTTTACTTTTTGAGCTTGTCCACCTTCTTTCATTGTATACAATTCACCATCAAAACCAAAACACAGCGTTCCATTACCCATACTTAAAAATCGAACGGGATGCAAAGTGAATTTTGTAAGTTGTTGGTCTTGGTTTGAACCTTCGAGAGACATTTTATGAACATTGAACGTTCCGCTTTTTTCACTCAGGTAGTACATACTTTTTTCATCAGCACTTAAAACAGGGTGACGATCTTCTCCTTCATGATTGGTGATCATCTTGTGTGTCTTAGTTTTCAAATCATAAGTCCAGATATCTCTGGTGATAGAAGAATTTTGATGTTTTCTATATTCATCTTCTCCACCTTTTTTATCATGATAGATCATCATTCCTCCATCTTTCGACATTTTTACATGCTCAGCAGGAAAGGTCAATATCTGGCTTACTCGTCCGCCATTTACAGGAACGGAATATAATTCAGACTGAGATCGGTGTGGATATTGACGATGCTTAACATCATCTTGTCGTAGTCCTCCAAATAGAATACTGTTTTGGTCTGCAGAAAAAGAATAGGGTACTTCACTATTAGAATGAAAAGTCAATCGTTCGGCAGCGCCGCCCATGGCATTCATAATAAAAACATCAAAGTTGCCATATCGGTTAGATGCAAAAGCGATTCTTGATCCATCTTGACTCCAAGTAGCCATATAATCATGGCCATCATGAAACGTCAATTGAATGGCATCGCCTCCACTTGCTGCGACTTTATAGAGATCACCTTTATAGGTAAAAACGATTTGAGATCCATCAGGAGAAATAGCAGCAGATCGCATCCATTTTGGTGCCTCTTGCGCTTGTGTTGTTAGAGAAAAAAACAGGCAGAAAAAAAGAATTAGGTTTTTCATCGTATTCATTATCACAGTGAGGTTATTAAAAAATCACTGCAATATCGAATATATTTTTGGCTTGAAGAAATTAGGTTGCAAGATAAGACGTATATCAAAGCATTGTTAACAAGTTAACAGCGTATTAAGTGAGTTATAACTTTTCCCAATTGGAATTTCTTTGATACCAAAAAACTATTCCTTAATAAGATTGATTTCGATCCTTCTATTTTTTGCTTTGCCTTCATTAGTCGTATTATCCGCTACTGGTTTTGTTTCTCCGTAACCTTTTGCAGATAATCGATTTCCATCAATTCCATTTGTTGTTAAATAAGCTTTTACCGCATTAGCTCTCTCTTCTGACAATCGCTGATTAACTGCCTGGCTTCCTGAACTATCGGTATGTCCTTCTATCACAAATTTCTCATTTGGGTAATCCTTCAGTGTAGCTAAAATTGACTGCAGAACAGAAATTGATTCTTCTTTAATTTTCGAAGCACCGGAGTCAAACAAGATGGTTTTTGCAAAATTGTTAAGTGTGTTTTGAACTTCATCAGTTACTTCGGGACAACCGCCATTTGAGGGAGCACCCGCTATATCCGGGCAAACATCAGCATCATCAGCGACTCCGTCATCATCAGAATCTTGCGTTGAATTAGTAGTTGTCTTTTTAGTTGATTTACAGGATTGAGAAGAAAAGACAATGCTCGATAGCGCAAAGAGTAGAAGAAATAAATTTAGGTTTTTCATACTGTCCGTTTTTTGAGGGATATAAAATAAGTTATTCAAAGGTAAAATATCTAAGTTATTGGACTAAATTAAGTTAAATCGTTTTTTTTAAGATATCCCAATTTTTTCAACACAATCTCCTTACAGTCAATTATTTATGAAAATTTCAGAATATCAAAACGATTCAACTTAATTCTTTACATCTACTTATTGAAATTTATTCAGTTAAAGGTTTATACGCAACTGCTTTTATTTCGATGAGTAAATTAGGATGCGGTAATTGATGAACAGCGACGGTGGTTCGTGTTGGGCCGGTATGATCGAAAAAAGTTCCATAGACTTCATTGTATCCTTTGAAGTCTTTCATATCAACAAGAAAAGTAGTGATGTCTACCACATGAGAAAGATCGGCATCCATGCTTTTTAAAAGTGCATTGATGTTTTCGATAAGGGCTTTGGTTTGTTTTCGAATATCTAATTGCCAGTTGCCATCTTCATCTTGCTCTGCTCCAATGTGAGTATTATCAGGTCGACGGCTACTCGTTCCTGAGACATAGATAAAATCACCGACACGTTTGACGTGGGGATAATTTCCTAATGGCTGAGCTTTATCTGAGAGTACTTTACTTTTCATCGTTTTATTTTTTATCTAATATGCTAATCAGCATTTTAAAATGCTCTAAGTTGAAAAAACGGTATTCGGTCCTCGGGCGTCCCTAATTCCTAATACCGCTTACACTCCTGTTAAAATTTCATGCTTAGTATCCATGGTTAATTCAAACCTGATTCGCATTTTATATCTAAACTTACTGGAGTGCTACTATCTGTTTCATCACCTCATCGAGATTCATTTCTGAAGGTTCTTTTTCAGCGCAGAGTTTCAGGAGGAGATCATCTTGTTTTCTACCTAAACTCATCGCATCTGCATAAGGTAAATCTGGTCGGAAAGTAACGAGCGAATATTTTGAATAATAGTCTTCGTATTTTTGTTCCAATTGCATTTCAAGTTGACGTTTTCTTTTAAAATCACGATCATCAACTTTATCTTGCATTTCCGTAAAATTATCAATTGCCAAATCTGCAATCGCATTGGCATTATCTACTCTGGCATCTTGAAAGGTTTCAAGAATTTTCAACCAGTCGCCTTCATATTGATCCAATATTTCATCAAAAACTGATACATCTTCAAAAGCTGCATTCATCCCTTGACCGTAAAATGGAACGATGGCATGTGCAGCATCTCCCATGATTAAAGTTTTTCCGAAAGCTTGCCAAGGATAACACTTAATAGTACCGAGTGTTCCTACTGGATTTTCAAAATACTCCTCAACATAATGCGGCATATAAGGAATCAGTGTTGGAAATTCTTTTTCAAAAAAGGCTTTTACTTTTTCTTTGGTGTTTAAATTATCAAACCCATTTTCACCTCCAAAAGGATGAAACATGGTCACAGTAAAACTTCCATCGAGATTCGGTAAAGCGATAATCATAAAACTTCCTCTCGGCCAAATATGCAAGGCATTTTTTTCAATCCGCCATCCGCCATCTTCTGCTGGAAGGATGCTTAATTCTTTATAGCCGTGTCTTAAAAAGCTTTGAGAAAAATTGAACAACAGCTGAGTTGTTCTTCCCATGATACTTCTTCTTACTGAAGAGCCAGCACCATCCGTTCCAATTACGACCGCTCCTTCTTCTTCGTAAGTTTCTCCAGTTTTTAGATTTTTAAATGTGGCTTTTGCATTTTCTAAATCGACACGTTCACATTTACTATCGAAAACAACTTGTACATCATCGAATTTATCGGCAGCATCAAGTAAGGCTATATTTAAACCTCCTCTTGAAACGGAATTGATGTAATCCCCTGACCGTCCACTGTAGGCTGAGAAAAAAGATTCCCCTTGGAGTGGATGGATCATTCGGCCTTTCATTGGAATGCATTCTTCTAGAATATCTGCTTTGATTCCTACTTTTTCTAATGCTCGTAGTCCTCTTGCCGAAAGTGCTAGGTTGATCGATCGTCCGGCGTCGACGTCTTCCAATCTCATATCTCCTCTTCGTTCGTGAAGGGTGACTTTGTAGCCTCGCTGTGCTAGTCTTAGTCCGAGAAGTGTTCCGCAAAGTCCTGCGCCGACGATTATTATTTTGTCTTTTTTACTCATGTTATTCGTGTTACTCTTGTTTAACCCCTTCAGAGTTATAAGCTTATAGGGCTTCTTTTAGAATTTTTATGAATCGGAAAACATCTTCGTAGGAATTATATAATGGTATTGGGGCTACTCGGATCACATCAGGTTCCCTCCAGTCAGAGATGACTCCCATTTCAGTAATTTTATCGAAGAGTTTTTTATCCGCATTTTTTACTTGGATGGATAGTTGGCTTCCTCTTTGATTCGGATCTTCGGGAGTGATGATTGCAATCTGCTCATTATTCATTTCCTTTATTAGAAACTCTAAATACCCGGTAAGTGTTTTCGATTTTTTAAAAATATTATCCATTCCTGCTTCCATGAAAACTTCGAGAGACGCTTTAATTGCTGCCATCGAAAGGATTGGAGGGTTACTCAACTGCCAAGCTTCTACTCCGGGGATTGGATCAAAACCGTCTCGCATTCCGAAACGCGTTTCTTTGTTGTGTCCCCACCATCCGGCAAAGCGTGGCAAGTCTTTATCATTTGCATGACGTTCGTGTACAAAACACCCTCCGAGACTTCCTGGACCTGAGTTGATGTATTTGTAAGAACACCAGACGGCAAAGTCGGCGCCAGTGTTGTGTAAATCGAGGTTGACATTTCCGGCTCCATGAGCACAATCGAATCCAACCATACATCCTTTTGCATGACCGAGTGCTGTAATTTTTTTCATGTCGAAAAACTGGCCGGTGTAATAGTTGGTATTACCGAGCATGATCAATGCGATTTCGTCGCCTTGTTCTTCTATTATTTTTTCAATATCCTCTGGTCGGATGAGTACTTCTCCTGGTCTTGCTTTTAATTCAACGAGACTCTCGACTGGATCATAACCGTGGAATTTTATTTGAGAAGCTACCGCATATTTATCTGAAGGGAAAGCATCGAATTCGATCAGGATTTTATTTCGCTTTGCTGATGGTCGGTAAAAAGAAACCATCATCAGGTGGAGATTAACCGAAAGTGTGTTCATGACAACCACTTCGATGGGTTTTGCTCCGACCACTTTAGCCATAGATTCGGTAAGGAATTCATGGTAAGGCATCCAAGGGGTTTTCGCATGGAAGTGACCTTCGACTCCATAGTTTTCCCAGTCCAATAGTTCTTGATTGATGGCTGCTCTGGTAGATTTTGGTTGTAAACCTAGAGAGTTTCCGCAAAGGTAAACGTAGGGTGTTCCGTCTTTTTGCATTGGCAAATGGAAGCGTTCGCGAAATGATCTTAGGGGATCTGCGGCGTCCATTTTTTTTGCGAATTGCAATGTATTTTGGTAGTTCATATTTTCTTTTTTCTCGACTTCGCTCGAAATGACAAGGGTGTTTAGTTTGTCTTAGGTAAGGTGACAAGTTAGAAGCTTGTCGTTATTTAGCCTAGTAAATTACAGCATCGTTACACGCTGCTTAAACTTACAAGAGTTTGCAAGAATTAATCTTCTGGAATTTTTAAACGCTTTTTGAGATCCTTGTCATGATCGACACCTAGCCATTTGAGGACGTTGTCTTCCCAGATATCTTTGTATTGATCTTCATTGATTATTTTTTCTTCTTTTGCAAGGTCTAATAGTTTTCCAGGGTAAGAAGATTGTGGTCCGCTTTCCATTTCTCCTAAAGGATAAGGATCATCAAGTCCCATGATAATTTGATCGGTTCCTCCTAATCGCTTGACCATAAGATCGAGCGAAAAAGTATCATGAACTAATGTATCGAAAAACATATTTGGATGTCCAATTGCTTTTCGCGGATGAGTCATTCCTTCAAAAAGATCTGGCCGACCATCGAAACCTTGGATTCTTCGACCGAGATTAATCTGTGCTAGTTGTCCTCCGTGTGCAAAGCAAACTCGGATGTCCGGATACTTCTCGAGGTAACCTTTTAATGTAAAAAAATGGTAGGCGTCTGCACATTGAGCGAGCATCCATACCAAGTGAAATCTCCAGGCTGTGTTTTCTAATTTTATAAATTTTTCTCCGTCATAAGGATGAATTTCTATTGCTAATTTATACTTATTGGCTAGTTCTAAAATAGGTTCGATGTCTTCATCAAAAATTGACCTCCAAGTTCCAATGGAATCCATGAAATGAGTTGGTAAGCATAAAACTTTTAAACCCAATTCTTCAACACATCTTTCGATTTCCCAAAGTGCTCCTTGTACGTAAGCTGCGTGTACCACAAATCCGCAGGTAAATTTATCGGGATGATCATGTTGAACTTTCGCATTGAAATCATTTTGAAAACGGAGTACTTTTTTCATCTCTTCTAAGCGAAGACCGTTTCCATATAATTGGGAAAGATTGAGGATCACTGCATGATCGATTTTGTTATGCTCCATCCATTCTAGCTTTTCATCTAAGAAAAAACTGGAATCAGTTACTGGACGTTTCCAGTTTTTTTGGAGCATGAATTTGCGATCATCATCGACCCAGAAGATTTCCTTTTCTTTCATGAAGCTAGGAATTTGCTCTGGGTATGGTAGTAAGTGGGAATGGCCGTTTATTCTCATTTTGGTTATTTTTCTAGTTGAGACAAGTTACAAACTTGTCACTATTTACGCTCTCAAGTTACAGCCTCCTAAAATCGGCTTAAACTTGAGAGAGCTAGTGTTTGAAATTGAAATCTAATTGATCTTTTATTACCTGTGGTAATTCGGGTAATTCTGACCTTGGGATTAATAAGGTTGAAATACCGTGAAGGTCTTTGAAAATATGATGCTTCTCTGCTGTTTTATTTAAGTAGCCGTGACCTGACGATCCTCCTGTTCCGATTTTGTTACCGATCATTCTCATGACCATTTGAGCGTGTCGGTATCTCCATGTTGTGAGTGCTTCATCAATTTCTATTAAAGTAACCAATAGTTTGAATGGCAAATGAAGAATTGGTTCATCTCGATAGAGGTTGATAAAAAGTGCTGCTATGGTTGCTTCATAACTGAGACGAACCTCACCAGCTTTTTGTCTTTCGATATGCGCTTCTTTGTTTAAAACGGCATGGAAGTAAGTATCTGTTCCTCCAAGCATTTTAAGTCGCATTTCTTTTTCTTGGTCCGTTAAATAATCTGTTTCCGTGATTGCTTTTTGCTCTTTCTTGAGCATTCGATCTAAGGCTTTTTTATAAGCATCTAAAAAATCATAATCACCAAATTCTATAAAAGGTGTTCGCTCCAACCAGTCTTCCACTGCTTCGAATAAGGAGGTTGCATTTACAACATCTTTCAAGCTCTTCTTTTTCTTTTTATCAAAAACGACGTCGTAAGGTTCGCCATTATAAGTGATTCTATGTTCGTCTTCTAGGCCTAAAAGATTCTCGATCATTCGAAATTGATAACTCTGAAAACCTGAAGCTGGGAAAAGATAATTTCTAAAATCTAAAAAATCCAATGGTGTCATTGTTTCCATAATTCGGATTTGACTAATCAGGAGTTTTTGAATTTCTACTACTCTTTCAAGTCGAGCAATCGAGACACCGATGCTTCTTGGGTGTACTTTTTTTTGTCGGAATAAACCTACAACCGATTCTACCTCATGGATAATTTGCTTAAACCATAATTCGTATGCTTGATGAACAATAATGAATAGCATTTCATCATGTGCTGGTTCTACATCTAGCTCTGCGCTTTTTGGTTTTTGAGATCCAAGAAGTTGATCTAATCCAAGGTAATTATTATAGTGAACTGTCGCATATTTTTTTGACTCGTCAGACATATGTTTGTTTTTTAGATTTTGAAGTTTCCAATTTTTTGCTGAATCGTTCTTGCTCCTTTTTTTAAAGTAGCGACATAACTTTCAACTTTTTCCTCCTGAAACCGGATTGATGGCCCTGCGGCACTAAGCGCTGCAATCACCTGATTTTTTTGATTGTAAACAGGTACAGCTACACAAATTAATCCGAGCTCTAACTCTTGGCGATCGATAGCGTAACCTTGAATTTTTATTTGTTCTAATTCCTTTTTTAAAATTGTCTTTTTAGTAATTGTAAACTCTGTATTTGTTTTTAAGTCGATTGATTCTAGAGCTTGTTTTAAATCTCCTTGTTTCAAATGAGCCAACAAGATCTTACCCAGGCCAGAACAATAAGCCGGACTTGAAGTACCGATTACAGAATTTAATTGTAAGCCTTTTGGGCTTTCAATTTTATCAACCATAAAAACTTCATTGTCTTTTAAAATTCCTAAATGAACGGTCTCAGTAATCTCTTCAGCAACTTGTTTTAAAACCGGATGTGTTTGGCTAACAAAAGCGGATTGAATGGAAACCCGATTTCCGAGTTCGAATAACTTTAAACCTAAACTGTATTTTTCAGAAATTTCATCTTTTCGCAAAACACCTAATGATTCTAAAGTTGCCAACATTCGGTAAGTCGTGCTTTTGTTGGCTCCCGTTTCTTTAGCTAATTCGCGGACACCCCATTCTGGTTTTGCTACGTTGAAATAGTCGAGCAAATGAAAAGCCTTCGCTACTGAATTATTGAGTGATTTTGAAATGCCTGATTTCATTTTAAATAGTTTTAAAACTTGCACTTCCAAGGCCATCTGCCCATGCGGTTACTTTTTGATTTACCTTTAAATAAACGGCTGGAGTCGCTGCACCAGCAAGGATGATGGATCCTGTTTTTAAAACTTCTCCGTTCTCTCTTGCTAAACGAGCTGCATTTACAAAAGACTCCCAAGGGTTGCCGAGTATCGCATTGGAATTACCTTCTTGAACAGGCTCTCCATCAAAACTCAAGCGCATCGAAATATCCTGGATCTTTGTTTCTACCGGCATCCATTCACCGTAAGTAAATCCTGCGGAGGAACAATTATCTGCAACAACATCTTCTAGAGAAAATTTAAAATTTTCATACCTTGAATCAATCACTTCTATTGCAACAGCTAATCCATCGACATAATCTTTTGCATTTTCCAGCGTGATCACTTGATCTATATCTTTGGAAACTCGAAATGCGATTTCTGGTTCTGCTCTCGGATGAATAAAATCTTTGATTGCTAAATCGCTTCCGCTTTTATAAAACATCTTATCCGTGAGTCTTCCCCATATCATATCGTGGACTCCCATTTGTTCCATTTTCGCTTTGCTTGTGAAACCTAACTTTAGACCGAGTAATTGTTCACCTCGGATATAACGCCGACCTAGAGAGATGCTTTGAATCGCATATGCTTCATCAAGATTAATCGCTTGAGTATTACTAATTTGTTCCGTCGCTTTTGCGTTGAAAGATGCTAGATCTAAGATTTCTGCTGTTTTGTTGTAGTTCATTTCTTAAATTAATTGTTTCAATATATGAAACAGTGTTTTAATAATTGTTTCAAATAAAAGAAATTCCTTGGATTATTCCTAGTGGTTTCTTGATTTTTTTTGAGATTTTGAGGAGGACTAGTTAATTTTTTCTACAGAAGACAAGTTCAAAACTTGTCATTATTTTACCTCGCAAGTTACAGCATCACTGCGTTCTGCTTAAACTTGCGAGAGTGGCGTCAATTTACTTATCTTCACAATCAATAAATTATTATAATATGGGACTACCAAATAGAGCAGAAGCGAAGGCGCTTTTAGAAAAACATGTGAAAAATGATTATCAGCGATTTCATGCCTTGATGGTTGGAACGGCGATGGAGGGCTATGCGGAGAAGTACGGAACGGATAAGGATCTTTGGTTCTTAACGGGGTATTTGCACGATTTAGATTATGATGAATTTCCGGAAACTCATCCAAAAGAATCTTTAGCTTGGTTCAAAGAATGGGACTATCCGGAGGATTTGATTCATGCAGTGGAAGCTCATGCTTTCGGTTACAATGGTTTCACAACTATGCCGGCGTCACAATTGGCAGCTGCATTGATTGCTTGTGATGAAATCAGTGGAATTTTTTATGCTTATCAAAAAATTAATCCGGTGGATTTTGGAGAGATGAAGGTAAAGTCGATCAAGAAACGGATGAAGTCGAAGGCTTTTGCGGCTAAGATTGATCGGGAAACAATTTATATGGGATGTGAGAAATTGGAGGTTCCCTTAGATGAGCATGTGGGAAATTTGATTGG
>CAKZTD010000449.1 GCA_937921595.1 uncultured Saprospiraceae bacterium | reverse complement strand
ATTCAGATTTTAAACTTTTTGAGGGATTGGCTAAAGCAGCTTTAATACTTTTAAAACTCATCGTTAAAAATGCAATAGTAATAGCTACTATTCCAGCAATGGCAAATACCCACCAAGAGATATTAATCCGATAAGCAAAATCTTGTAGCCAAGTAAACATGAAATAATAAGCTATCGGAAATGCGACAACTACAGCAATCAAAACAAGTTTTAGAAAGTCTTTTGATAATAAAAAAACAATGTTTGAAATGGAAGCTCCAATGACTTTTCTAATTCCAATCTCTTTGGTACGTTGGGTAACATTATGAGAAACTAAACCAAACAATCCTATACATGCAATAAACAAAGCAATAAGTGTGAATATCGAAAAAGCTTTTCCAAATCGATCCTCTGCTTCATAAAGTCTATTATAAGATTCATCCATGAAAAAATAATTGAATGGAAGTTTAGGTGCAATTGATTTTAATGTAGATTGAAAATGAGCAAGAGCATTCTCCTTGTCTTCCATATTTATTTTTAAAGCCATACTAGAAAAACCATAGAAATTTGATCGCTTTCTATATTTTAAAAACAAAGGTTCTATTTTTAAATCGAATGGAAGAAAATGAAAATCTTTGACCACACCAACAACCTTTCCATCTTCAAATTCTTTTCCTATCGCTGATTGCCAGCCGATAGCTTTTACAGCAGCCTCATTCAGGATATATGCGTTCATCGTATCTGTCGGTATATTAGCAGAGAAGTTTCTACCCTCTATGATTTTCATGTCATAAATATTTATAAATTCATCATCAATATAATTTCGATAAACTCCAAATTTTTCCACCTTATCATTGCCTTCCCATTCATCAGCAAAACCCTGAGAATACATATTCAGTGGTGTGTATGCGGAAAAACTAGCATTTTTAATGGATGGATGTTTTAGTAATTCGTTTTTGATGATGTCAGATTTGTCAAAAACTTCTGCATTTCGATAAGGAAGGAAAACTATTTGTTCTCTATTATATCCTATTTTTTTGGTTTGGATAAAATCGAGTTGTTGGTAAACGATGATCGTTCCAATGACTAAAATAATCGCAGCAGCAAATTGTCCGACCACTAAAATATTTCTAAAAGCTGAATTATTTTTTACATTTTTAAACATTTTTCCTTTAAGTGCAATAGCAGGACTAATGGCTGTAGAAACTAAAGCAGGGTATAACCCAGAACATATCCCAAGTAAAACTGCAAGCCCCAACATCGAAAAGAAAATTCCCTGACTTCCAATTAATTTCGTTGGAATTTCTATGTCCATTATTTCGTTAAAGAAGGGGAGGAGCATGATTGAAAAAACAAAAGCTAATGCAAAACTAAAAAGAGTAATAATACTTGATTCAGTAATAAATTGTGAAATAAGTTGTTTTCGTTGAGCACCTAATATTTTTCGAACACCTGTTTCTCTAGTTCGTTTTGGTGAATTAACCGATGCTAAATTGATATAGTTGATTAAAGCTAGCAAAAGGATAATCAAGGCAATAGTCATAGAAAGCCAGATGTAACGAATATCACCATTTTGACCTATCTCAAAGTTTATATTAGAATGTAAATGAATATCCTTTAAGGGCTGTAGGAAAAATTCCGGAACAATATTTAGATTATGTTGTTTGAAAATTGCGGTAATTGTGGGTATAAATTTCTGAAGCTTCGGCTCTAAATCTTTATAGTTGAAACCATCTTCTAAAACTAAATAGGTAACATAATTATTGCTATTCCATTGACCTATATCTTGTGGATAATCCGCATAGTTTTTTACAGGAATAAGATAGTCGAATACAAAGTGATTGTTATCAGGAATATCTTCCATTAAACCTTTAATCGTTAAAGGTTTTTTATCTAGCATAATTGTTTTCCCTATTGGAGACTCATTACCAAAATGTTTTTTTGCTGCTGTTTCTGTTATGAGTACAGCATTAGGATCTTTTAGAGCTTCTTTTCCAACACCTTCGATCATAGGGAAGGTAAAAACATCAAGGAAATTTTCATCAGCAAATAGAGTCAGTTCTTGAGTAACTTGCTCATTAATAAAAAAAGTAGGCTGATCCAATTGGAAAAAAGTAGCATCTTTTACTTCAGGAAAGTCTTCCTTCAATGCAGAAGCAAGTGGTTCTGGAGAAACAGAAAAGCGATCAGAGCCTCTAAAAGTATTTCCTTTCTGAATCTGGGAAACTCTATAAATCTGTTCAAGATTTTCGTGTTGAGTATCATAGCTATACTCATATTGAATATACCTCGCAATTAAAAGAAAAGCTGTCATTCCAATAGTTAAGCCTAATACATTAATTATCGTTGATGACTTTTTCTTGAGGATATTTCTGAGTCCGATTTTAAAATAATTAAGGAGCATAATATTGAGATTTTATTCTGATTTTAAACTTTCTACTGGATTGACCAAAGCAGCTTTGGTACTCTGTATTCCAATAGTAAAAAAGGCTACAAGAATTGCTGCTATTCCTGCTAATGCGAATACCCACCATTCCAACTCGATACGGTACACAAAATTTTGTAACCATTTCGACATGATATACCAAGCGATTGGGACGGCAACGATTAGAGATATTAATACTAGTTTTAGGAAATCTTTTGAGATTAGTTCGACTATATTAAAAGCTGAAGCACCAAGTACTTTTCGGATCCCAATTTCTTTGCTTCGTTGAAGTGTATTATGGGAAACTAAACCAAATAATCCCATGCATGCAATGAATAAGGCGATGGCTGTGAAAATGCTAAAAACTTGCCCAAATTGGGTTTCGGTTTTATAAAGTTCATGGTAAGCATCATCCATGAATCTCACTTGTAAAGGCAAATCCGGAAACATCGTTTTCATTGTTTTCTGAACATGAGTGAATACTTGTTCGGATTTTTCTCCATCTGTTTTAATCATGAGATTGGCGTAGTTGTAATAGCCCTGACCATAAATTAATCCAAGAAACTGAGGTTCAATAGCGAGGTCAAAAGGTTGGAAATGAAAATCTTTAACAACTCCAATGACGTTCCCTCCACGAAAAGATTTTCCTACAGCAGATTCCCAGCCTAAGGCTTTGACAGCAGATTCATTTAGCACATATGCCTGAGTAGAATCGGTTGGGAAATCAGGAGAAAAAAACCGTCCTTCCAATAATTCCATTTCAAATAAATCCTGATAATGATAGTCTACATAATTTCGATAAATAGCCAGATTCTCTTCTTTATTATTACCTTCCCATTCATCAATAATTCCTTGGTTGTTTGTGTTAATTGGTAAGTTTACTCCGAGTGCAGCCTTTTTAATATTAGGATGAGTCAGTAGTTCATTTTGAATCGTTGGAATTTTATTAAATACCTCATCTTTTCCAAAAGTAACATAAAGAATTTGCTCTCGATTAAAACCTAATTTTTTATTCTGAAAAAACTGTAATTGCTGATAGATACAAATACTGCTTATCGCTAATACAATAGCCGTAGCAAATTGTCCCACCACTAAGAAGTTTCGAAGACTAAATCCACCTCCGAATTTTTTCAAAATATTTCCTTGAAAAGCTTTAACAGGCGAAATTGCTGATAAGAATAGTGCAGGATATAAACCTGACATTCCACCTACTAAAATAGCCGTCGCTAACATGCTAATTAATATCCAACCATTTGAAAGAAGACTAAACGGAATCTTTTGATCAAATAATTCATTATAAGCTGGTAATAATTCTGAGACGAGGACTATTGCCAAGAGAAAACTAAAAAAGGTTAGGATAAATGATTCTCCTAGCATTTGGAAAATTACTTGCCGTTTTCGAGCACCTAATACTTTTCTAATCCCTACCTCTTTGGATCGATTAGTCGATCGGGCTGTAGCAAGATTCATGTAATTTATAGAAGCCAAAAAAAGTATTATAAAAGCAATAGAAGCAAACAACCAAATATATCGGATATCACCTGTTGGTTTGAGTTCAAAATTAACATGAGATTTTAAATGAATATCCTTAAGCGGCTGAAGAAAATAGCGTGCAGTAAATGGAGCATTGGCATAAGCCTCTTTAGTGTATTTGTCAAAAGCTTTCATCTTTTCATCGATCAGCTTCGGATCAGTGCCTTTTTGTAAAACACAATACGCCTTATAATTATTGCTGCCCCATCTGCCTATGTCAAATTCGTATTCACGATAGTTTTTATAAGACAAAATATAATCGTAAGTAAAGTGTTGATTTTCGGGAACATCTTCAATCACACCTCTTACATTCAATGGTTTTTGGTTGTCGAATATTAGTGTTTTTCCAATGGCCGAAGATTCTCCAAAGAATTTTTTTGCTAAGGATTCTGTGAGTAAAATCGCATTAGGATCCATTAATGCTTCTTGTCCTTCTCCTTCCAATACTGGAATTCTAAAAACATCAAATACAAATTCATCACAGAACATGCCTTGTTCAAAAAATACCTTATTTTCAAATTTCAATAAAGAACCTAATACTTGAAGGGTAGTGGCCGCTTCTACTTCAGGAAGTTCTTTTTTCAATTCTGGAGCAATAGTTATTGGAGCAACTGCAAAAAGATCAGTTCCTCTAAAATCATTTCCTTTTTGTTGTTGAGCAATGCGATAGATTTGATCTGACTTTTCATGGTGCAAGTCATAACTCATTTCATGTTGAATGTATAGCGCAATCAGGATGAAGCAGGTCATTCCAATGGTTAAACCCAGAATATTTATTAAAGAATATAATTTGTTTTTTACTAGGTTGCGAAATGCAATTGTGATATAATTTTTAAGCATGGCAAATGATTTTTTTAATTTCTAAAAATTCACTCTCCTCTAATTGAATCAACAGGATTGACCAAAGCAGCTCTGGTACTTTGTATTCCAACAGTTAAAAAAGCTACAAGAATTGCTGCTATTCCTGATAAAGCGAATACCCACCATTTGATGCTGATATGATATTCGAAAGCAGCGAGCCAGCTAGTCATAAAGTAATAGGCAATCGGGATTGAAATTATCAAAGCAAGAACGACTAGCTTAATAAAGTCTTTCGACAATAATCTAATGATGCCGATTGTCGAAGCTCCAAGTATTTTTCGAATTCCAATTTCTTTCGTTTTTTGTTCAGCAAGGAAAGTTGCTAAACCTAACAATCCAAGGCAAGAAATAAAAATGGAAATGATAGCGAAATAGTTGGCTAATTTACCAGTTAGGATTTCGCTTTTATATTGTCTCTGATATTGCTCATCTAGAAAGTTGTAATGGAGTGGTACCTCTGGTAATATTTTTTCAAAACTAGATTCCAAACCACTAATTGCAGAAGCCATTTCACCTTCTTTTGCTTTTACATAAAACCATCCTGCGTCTTCTTGATTTAATAAAAAGCATGTAGGTTCAATCTTTTGATGTAATGGCTGATTATGGAAATCTTTAATGACGCCAATGATTTGTCGAGGTGCCTGCCAAAAGGTAATTGTCTTTCCTATTGGGTCTTCAATTCCCATAATTTCGATAGCTCTTTCGTTTAGGACTATTTTGGTGGTATCCAATATTTCTCCTGAACGATAGTAAGCACCTTCGCTTAGATTTACATCAAAAACATCTACGAAATTGCTTGCAGTCCAAAGTAGTTTAAATTCTATCTTGGATTGATCTGGACGTTTTCCTGGCCAAGAAAGACTACTAGTTGATGAACCAATATCTAAAGGATTTGGCCCAACTAAGGTAACATCTTCTATTCCATCTTTTGAAATTAATTCATTTTTTAAAACATCATAACTCTCATACATCACTTTATCTTGATGGATGTATAATAAATTGTCCTTTGCGATACCGAGGTTTTTGTTTTGAATGAAATCAACTTGCTGAGTAACTATAACTGAACCTATGATCAAAAGCAAAGACAAAACGAATTGAACAACCACTAAACTCTTTCTAAAATTTACACTTCCTGTTTGTTGATTCACTTTTCCTTTTAAAGCATTTATTGGTTTAAATTCTGATAAAACAAAGGCTGGATATGCACCTGAAAATAGAGTAGTAAGTATTATCACTCCTGTGATCCCAAACCAGAAAACAGGTTGAGCATAATCAAAAATCAACATTTTATCCGTGATTTTTTGTACAGAAGGAAGAAGTGCTTGTGCTAACAAAAAAGCAATGCCAACAGAAATTAATGTAACGACTCCAGCTTCAATCATGAACTGACTGATCAATGATTTTTTACCAGCTCCAATCGTTTTTCTGACACCAACTTCCTTGGCTCTTTTAGATGCTCTTGCCGTTGAAAGATTGACAAAATTTATACAAGAAATAAGTAAGAGTAAAAATGCAGCTATTCCAAAAGTTCGTACGTATTCAATTCTTCCACCGACTACCTGAGCTTGCTCATCGAAATTTCCATAAAGATGATCGTCTCCAAATAATTGTAAAAAAGCACCTTCTTTATTGCCTTCTTTTTGATTGTTTTTAAACATTTTATCAATCTTCTTTCCAACGGCGATTGGATCACTTCCGGCTGCTAGTAAAACTCCTCCTTGCATTCCACTATTTCCCCAGTCTAACATCCAATCATTTTTTGCAAGATGACTTTTGAAACTATAATAAAAATCATTTTGTAAAGTTGATTTCTCAGGGAAGTCCTCATAAATTGCAGCGATACTAAAATCTCCATTGTCATGAATGTGTATCGTTTGTCCAAGTGCATTTGACTTCCAGGTATTTCCAAAAATCTTCTTAGCTAAACTTTCAGAGATTACCATGGAATTTACTTTTTGATCCAATTGGGAAACATCTCCTTGAATAATTGGGAAAGAAAGTATTTCGAAAAGAGAAGCATTGGCAAAGGTACCTTTTGCTCTAAAAGCTTGATCGTCTTTTTGAAGATTATCCTCAAAGGTAAATCCAATAGGAAAGAATTTTTCTACTTCGGGAATTTCTTTGACAGCTGTATTGAGAATTTGATAAGGGACACCACGGTATACATCTAAGACATTATTTTCTAAAGGGATTGTTCTTTTAACTCTGAAAATTTGATCTCCATTTTCATGGAATTTATCAGTCGCCCATTCGTCTTGAACCCATAGCAACATGAGTAAACTTACCGCTAAAGAAATTGATAAACCCGCGATATTTATGATCGAATAACCTTTTTGTTTTTTAAGGCTTCGTAAGGCTATTTTTATGTGGTTCTTAAGCATAAGTACTGGTTTTGTATATAAATGATTCGAAGGCTATGCCAAGATTATAAACAACTGATAAACAGGTGGATACGAAATTTTATTTTTTAATATTTGTACCTGTTGTCCGATTATGAACAGTCATGTGTACGGAAATGAACTAGTGCCTAAACCAATTCATAAAAAGCATCTTGTGCTCAATCATTTCTGAGACTTTCTGATGGATTGATTAATGCTGCTTTGATACTTTGAAAACTAATTGTAAGAACGGCAATTGCGGTCACTGCTAATCCTGTCAATACAAATACCCACCATTGAATTTTGATGTGATACGCAAAATCTTCTAACCATAAATTCATGTAATACCATGCAATTGGAGCGGCAATTATAAATGCAATTCCGATCAATTTTATAAAATCTTTAGATAACAAAATCATGATGTTATCCATTCTTGCTCCCAGTATTTTTCGAATCCCAATTTCTTTTGTTCGTTGAGTAAGAATCAAAGCTAATAAACCAAAGAGACCAAACATCGTAATTAAAATCGCTAGCGTAGATGCACCGGTCAAAACTTTATTCCAACGAGTTTCGGAAAGATATTGCTCTTGTAGATCTTCATCAAGGAAATTAAATTTGAAAGATTTATCTTGACGTGTTTTTTGCCAAGAAGTTTTGAGATGAGCTATAGTCTGATCAATATTTTCAGGTTTGACTTTTACGAGTATATGTCCAAATTTTGGTTTAGATTTCATTGAAAGCAACATAGGTGTGATCTTGGTTCTCAAATGATTGAAGTGGTAATCTTTTACGATTCCAATAATTCTACTACCCGCATATTCATCGTTGAAAGAAGTAGGAAATCGATAACTCTCGATATTATCTATCTGATATTCTCTTTGAAAAGCCTCATTTATTATCACTGATTTTTCAATGTCTTCCTGCATGTCCGTAGAAAAATTACGACCTTCTTTTAATTCTATTTTAAGGAGGTCTAAGTAATTTTCATCAACATTATATTCCATTATGATTTTTTGAGAACCATCCTCTCCTTTTATGAATAGTGCTTTGTTTCCTCTGTTAAAAGAATTAGAAACGGCAGACATTTGTTTCACACCTTCATAGTTTTGGATTTCGGACCGGAATTGCTCCACAAAACGTCCAGATTGAAATTTTTCATGATTTTCTATTTGAGTAGGAATGACTATGATTTCTTCTTTGTCATAACCTAAATTGTGTTGACTGATAAAACGTTGCTGTTGCTGCATAATGCCAGTACATGCCAGCAGTCCAATTGCCAAAGTGAATTGAAAGACCATGCTTGTTTTTGTCACCCAATTATTTCCTCCAATTTTAAAATCTGTTTTAAAAGTTTTGACAGTACTTAAATTAGATAGTAAAAAGGATGGATAGCTGCCAGCCAATAAACCAGTGAAAATTGCAATGCCAACAAGCGGTAAAAAGATAGATGGTTCGGTCAGATCAAATTGAATCGTATAATCAAATAGGGAAGAGGTCAATGGAATAAAAAATGACAGCAATAGAACCGCGACCATTAAAGATAAAAAACTTAGAAGTAAGGATTCAGATAAAAATTGAAAGATCAATTCTCGACGACGAGCACCCAAAACTTGTCTAACGCCAACCTCTTTTAATCGGTGTGAGCTTTGGGCATTTGAAAGATTCATGAAATTTAGACAAGCGACAAATAAAATTAATAGGGCAATGATTGCTAATATTTTAACATATCGTGGTTCGCCAGGAGTCGTCAGTCCATTGATCCTCATGTTATTATTTAAATGATAATCGTCCAAAGGGGTCATTATGAATTTAATGTTTGAACCTTTTTCCTCATCTTGATTATCAAATTTTGTATTTACATATCCTGGTAGTTTTTCAACTAAACCAGCAATGTCTTCTTTTTCGCGCAAGCGGATAAAACTCCCTGTTGGAAAAGAATTCCAATCGCTATCCAATTGGCTTAGATCATCCTTATAAGCGAATTGAATAGGTAACAAAAACTGAAATTGAATACTAGAATTTGTTGGTGGATTTTTAGCTACTCCCGTTACTTTTACAATAAATTCTTCATCCTTAAAAACAATAGGCAACATCTCACCTACAGGATCTTTCCGGCCGAAATATTTTTTAGCAGTTGTTTCCGTAAGGACAATAGAATTGATATCTTTTAGAGCTGATTTTTTATCTCCATTTACTAATGGGAAATTGAAAAAAGAAAAGAAACTTGGATCAGTAAATAATATTTTCTCTTTGAAATTTTCTGTACCGGATTGTATAAAAACACTTTGACCTTCCATTCGAATTCCTTCGGTGACTTCAGGGAAATCTTCCACTAGATCGGAAGCCAGTGGAGCAGGAGTTCCCGAAGTATTAAAATGATCATTTATGTTGCCATAAAAGGCATGTATTTTTTCTGATTCATCATGAAACTGATCGAAGGTAAGCTCATGTTGAATAAAGACAAAAGCCATACTTGCACAAGCAATTCCGAAAGATAAACCAAAAATATTTATAGCTGTTGTAAGCTTTCGTTTTTGGAGATTCCTTACTGCAATTTTAATATAATTTGCTATCATGATTCTTACTTTTTTGAAAACATAATTTAATTATTTCTAAGCTTCTCAACGGGATTCATAAACGCTGATTTTGCACTTTGAAAACTTATGGTCAAGAATGCAAGAAGAATAGCAGTTAAACCAGCGAGTAAGAAAACCCACCATTTTAAATCTATATGATAGGGGAAACTTTCCAGCCATTGATTCATGAAAATATAGGATATGGGAATAGCAATAAGTAATGCGATGAACACAAGTTTTATTAAATCTTTGGAAAGCAATACAATTATTCCTGTGACACTAGCGCCAAGAACTTTTCTAATTCCGACTTCTTTTGTTCTTAAAAAAGTCATGTAAGAAGCTAAGCCAAATAAGCCAAGGCAGGCAATCAGAATAGCTAGCAATGTGAAAAAGGAAAGTACTTTACCAAATCTTATGTCTGCTTCATAAAGGTTTTTAAAATGCTCATCTAAGAAGGTATATTGAAAACTATTACCAGGGAAATAACTATCATAGCTACTCTTGACTTGGGCAAGTGTCAGGTCGATATTATTTGCATCCATGTTTAACGAAAGTAGATTGCCAGTAGAGTAGGAAGGGACAAAAATAATAGGTTCAATTCCATGATGTAAAGATCTTTGATGGAAGTCAGGAATGACACCAATGATCTTCCACTCTTTTTCAAAAAAACTTATTTTTTGATTGATAGCGGATTGAAAATCATTATAAGAAAACATCTTTGCGGTCGCTTCTGTGATAACCACTTTGTCGACTAGATTGAAGTCATAATTATGATCTCTTTCTTCAAAGAATCTTCCAGCAACAGGAACAATACCATAAGTTTTTGCATATTCAAAATCGGCATTTATAAAGTTACTAGTAAACCTTTGATCGCTTTTAGATTCCCCTAATTTTTGAATTTGAAAAACTCTTCCCATTTGATCGCCAGGAGCACGACTAGACGTTGCAGCACTTTTAATCCCGGGGATTTTTGAAAGCTCTGATTTGAATGTATTCATCTTTTGAATAAAAGTAGAATCCCATTGGCTCATCTCAGGAGGGTTAATCGTAACCACCTGATCTATGTTGATTCCAAGATCTTGTTTACTCATAAAATTGATCTGATTAGATACTAGCCACGAAGCGGTGATGAGTCCAATCGACATTGTAAATTGAAAAATGACAAGACCTTTTCTCAACCAAGCACCTTTGGTTTGTTTATTGAAATTTCCTTTCAAAACATTGGATACCATTGGAGAGGAAAGCAACCATGCTGGATAGGCACCTGAAATAAGCATCCCAAGAAATAAGAGACCGAATAAGGTTGAAATCATTAATAGGTTTGCCTGACTTGGATCTAACAAACTTAAAATGGAGGCATCGATTCCAAAATTTGATGAAAACCAAGGATTTACTATTTGGACAATAGCTATTGCTAAGAATAAGCTCGTTATATTTACAAATGCAGCTTCTGTGAGAAACTGAGTAATCAACTGTGTTCTTGTTGCACCTACTACTTTTCTAACACCGACTTCAGCAGAACGTTCAATAGCCTTTACTGAACTTAAGTTTATATAATTTATCCAGGCAAGTAACAAAATGAAAAAGGCAATGATTAATAGAGACCAAACTGCTTTTCCATTTACCGTTCGATTTATTTCATATTCAAGATCGCCAGAGTATAAATGAATATCAGAAAGCGCTTGTAAGCTAAAAATTTCTTTACTCCCAGACACTTCTGTTTCTCTAAAATGCTGTTTACTAAAACCAGTGAATTTCGCTTCTAAAGCTGCCACATCAGTATTCGGTTCTAATTGTAAGTAATGATAAAAATCAGACCAGGTCCAACTGTTGTCGGCTCCTTCTCCCCAGTACCTGATACAACTAGCGTAACTAATTAAAAGATCAAAATCTAAAGAAGAATTGGCTGGAGGCGATTTGCAAATCCCAACAATTTTGAAAGGATCAGGATATTGATTTATTCGTATTTCTTGATCAATAAGATCTTCATAATTTTTTTGATTATTTGGGAAGTAGCGATCTGCTAGCTCATGGCTAATTACAACCTCGTTTGGTTCATCCAGAATGGTATGACCATTTTTAGCAAGCAATTCGAAATTGAAGATTTCAAAGAAATGTTTATCTACCCAAAGTCCAGATTCTACAGGATCGACGAGGTTGTCTAAGGTTACCATTAGGTTAGAACTATATGCAATCCTTGTAGCATTTTTTACCTCAGGAAATTCTGCTTTCATAGTAGGCCCAATGGTAGGATAGGTGATGGCTCCTTTCTGTGTAGATTGGCCATTTTGTAATCGTTGGTTGACGACTCGATAAATGCTATCTTTTTCAGCATGAAAATTATCATAACTTAGTTCGAAGCTTACATATTGCAAAAGGAGAATACAAGCGGTCATTCCAATGGTGAAACCACCTATAAGAATTATTGATTGAGTCTTGTTTTTTAATAAATTTCTAAAGGCTATTTTAAGATAATTTTTGATCATGATTTTAAGATTTGACCTTGGTAGAGTTAGTTAAAATATTTTATCAAAAAATTATTTTTGGATCAGTCTGATTTAAGAGATTTTGTAGGATTTGCTATAGCTGCTTTGATACTTTGAAAACTAATGGTTACAAGAGCTATTGAAACGGCAATAAATGCGGATAGAGCAAAGATCCACCATTTGATTTCGATGCTATACGCAAAGTTTTCTAGCCAACCTTGCATCAGGTACCAGGCAATGGGCGATGCAATAAGTAAGGCGACGACCACTAGTTTTATAAAGTCTTTAGAAAGTAAAGTGACGATACTTGAAACAGAAGCTCCTAGGACTTTTCGAATGCCGATTTCTTTCTTTCTTCGTTCAGCAGTGTATGCTGCAAGCCCTAAAATACCAAGGCAAGAAATTAGAATGGCTAGGCCTGCAAAAATCCCTAAAAGCCAACTGCTTTTCGATTCGGTTTTGTATAATTGATCGTATGATTCATCGAGGAAGCTGTAATCAAAAAGGGCATCAGATTCAAGTTTACTAAATACTTTTTTTGTCGAGGCTATCGCAAGAGCTGCTTCCTTCGAAGAGGTTTTTACATTCATTCTTTTCATTCCCCATTTGAAGTTTTGAACGAAAATCAATTCTTCAATTTCATGGTGGAAAGAACGAAAGTGAAAATCCTTTGCTACTCCTGCAATCTTTCCTTTTCGACCATTGAAGTCCATCCATTTTCCTATTGGATCTGTGATTCCTAATTTTGCAATTGCTGTTTCATTTAAAATAAAAGAAGAGGAATCTCGATTGCCTGGCAAAAACCATCTTCCTTCTGTAAGTTCTAATCCGAAGAAATCAGGGAAATTATCGTCCACACTGATTCTATGTAAATAAGATTCTGATTCAGGTTCTTTTCCTTCATAATCAAAACCTCCGTATCGACTACTGATGTTTGAAATGATATCGCTGCTGATGGAAACATTTTTTACACCCGGTTGATTTTGCAATTCATTTTTAAAAATAATTGCATCTGAATCACTGATTCTAAATGAAAAAATTTCTTCCCGATCATAACCTAGTTTTTGTTTTTTGACATAATTCATTTGAACCAACATGACCGTTGTACAAATCATCAAAATACCAGAGCAAGCAAACTGAGAAGTGACCAATATTTTACGCAATCCAATTTTTCCATTTACGCCTTTAAAATTACTGCCTCGTAATGCCTGAATTGGTTTGAATGAAGAAAGCTGTAAAGCAGGATGAATGCCAGCTAATAAGATGGCTAAAGTTATTGTTCCTAGAAAAATAGATAGGGCAGAGGTAGACAATAACTGTTCGGGAGTAAATAACTTTCCTGAGATTTGTTCAAATACACCAAGACTTAAATTGGCTAAACCAAAAGCAATGATACCCGCTATGACAACCAATACCAGAACTTCCAACATATATTGTTGGAATAATTGAAATCGACTTGCACCAATGATTTTTCTAACACCTGTTGCCTTTGCTCGATGGGCAGAACGAGCTGTGGACATATTGACATAATTGATGCAAGCAATGAGCAAAATTAAAAAGCCAATAAAGGATAAAAGACGAATAGATTTTAAGTCGCCTCTGGCAGCTCGACTATAAGAGAGTTCGTTGGAACCTAAATATATATCAGACAAATTTTGAAGTTCAAAACTAGTACGATCTTCAATCTCTTTTTCCTCATTTACAGGAAGTAAACTGGTTAATTTTTTATTCACTGGATTAGCCTCAACTCCAGGACGCAACAAAACATAACTTGTAAAATTGAATGCTCCCCAATGTCGAGCACTTTTTTTATAAAATTTTTCAATATTTCCTTCAAAAGGAATAAGTAGTTTGAATTGAAGATGAGAATTAGTCGGAATATCTTCTAAAACTGCACTGACCACCATGTCCATTTTATTGGTCAAAGTAAGTGGCTGGCCGATGACATCAGAAGTACCGTAAATTTGCTCCGCCATGCTTTTGGTCAATACAACATTAGTTGGTTTATCGAAAGCAGTGGACTTGTCTCCATGTAAAAAAGTGAAATCGAAAATGTCAAAAAAGGAACTATGAACAATATTAGAACCTTTGACATCAAAACTTTTTTCACCATGTTTAATGACCGTTCCCCATAATGATCCGATGTGTGTAATCCTTTCAATTTCTGGAATGTTTTCTTTAGCTCCAGCTTCTAAAGGCAAAGGAGCAGAAGCGATCATTTCTTTTTCATCACCAAAGGTCATGTTTGCCATCACCCGATAAATACGATCTCCTTTTGAATGAAAATTATCGAAAGATAACTCATCGTTAGCCCAAAGGAAAATCAATAAGGCAGCAGCAATTCCAATTGCTAAGCCGGTTCCATTAAGGAAAGAATAAAACTTATCTCTCCAGAGATTTCGAAATGCGTAGATTAGATTTTTAAAAAACATAGCTTTATATTTTATTCAGTTTTGAGAGATTCTACAGGGTTCATTAAAGCTGCTTTGATGCTTTGAAAACTTACGGTTAATAGTGTAACCACACAGGCAAGTCCTCCGGCAATTAAAAAAGTACTCCAGCTAAGTTCTATTCGATAATCGTAATCCGCTAACCAGCCATCAAGAAAATGCCAGGCCAATGGTGTTGCGATTAGGCAAGACCAAAAAACTAGAACAATAAATCCTTTTGATTGCATGGCCCAGAGATTTGTAACAGAAGCTCCAAGTACTTTTCTGATTCCAATTTCTTTGGTTCGTTGTTCAGCTACAAATGCCGAAAGCCCAAATAATCCTAAGCAAGAAATTAAAATAGCAAGGAAAGCAAATACACTGGCAAGTTTACCAATTCGTTCTTCTGAGCGGAATTTCTTTTCAAATTTCTCATCCACAAATTCATATGCGAAAGGACTAGAAGGGCTGTGTTTTTTGAAAACCTGCTCTACACTAGTCAGAGCATTTTGGACTGGCATTCCTGATTTTAACTTGATCGTATGGACATTAATCCATCCTGGGTCTACATTAAAAATGGTTGGTTTGATGGGTTTCCAAGGAGATTCCATGACCATGTTTTTTATGACTCCAATTACTTGATGAGGCTCACCGCTATATTGAATAGTTTTTCCAACGATGTCCTCCATCCCGATTAATTTTACAGCCGCTTCATTTAGAATAAGAGCAGAAGTATCGGTTGAAAATGATCTTGAAAAATCTCTTCCTTCCAAAATTTCCCAGCCAACCGTTTTTCCATATTCATGAGAAGTAGCCGAAAAAGCAAAGGCAGCATTTAGAGCAGGATCTTTGCCTTCCCAATCAAATCCTGTTTGGTTGGACCAAATGTTTGTTACTGGACCGGAAGAGTGGGTGACCTCTTCAATGGCTCCTGTTTTTAATAAATCATTTCTTAAGATGTCTTGTTTATTTAAAAGTTCTTCATTAGAAAAGAATTGTATCATGCCGTCTCTGTCGTATCCAACTGATCTGTTTTTTGCATGTTCGATTTGTTGGAAAACAACGATAGTTCCAATGATTAAAGAAATGGAAACAGTGAATTGTAGCGTTACTAAAATTTGTCTTGGCAATGCTGCAAGGCGACCTGCTTTGAAGGTTCCTTTAAGTACTTTTAATGGTTTAAATGAGGACAGATAAAACGCTGGGTAACTTCCTGCGAGTAGTCCTGTGAATATTGCAAAAGATAAAATCGATACCCAAAATATCGGGCTGTTCCATGGTATGCTCAAATTTTTTCCGGCTATTTCATTAAACCAATCTTGGGATAGTAGAACCAAGGCAAGAGCTAGGGTTAATGAGATCAAAACAACTAAAAAAGATTCACTTAAAAACTGTGCAATTAATTGACTTCTGAGAGAACCAATTGTTTTTCGAATACCAACTTCTTTCGCTCGTTTTTCAGATCTGGCCGTACTTAAATTCATGAAATTAATGCAAGCCAAAATCAATACAAAAATCCCAATAAGTCCAAATAGCCAAACATATTGGATTCTACCTCCAGTAATGACTCCGTTTTCGAAATCTGAATATAGGTGCCATTTAGACATTGGGAATAGAAAAATTTCAGGATTTGTATTTGGGTCATGAGCTTTTTCGATATCTTTTATCTTAAGAGAAGTAGTCTCGAAATTTGAGCCTTCTTTTAATTGTGCAAAGAGTTGAAAAGAATGATTGTCCCAATTGTCTAAAGAGTTTTTCACCCATTCTTGGGAAGAAAGATAATGCTCCCAAGGAATAAATGTTTGGACATTTGAAAAGCTCGAATTTTTAGGGAAATCTTTAAATACGCCAGATATTTGTAAGTCAGAAATTGCATCGAATCGGATTGTTTTTCCAAAAGCTTGACCTGCTCCAAATAGAGTTTTTGCAGTAGACTCAGAGATGACAATAGAGTTTGGGTTTTTTAAAACATTTGCTTTACTACCTTCAATTAAATTCAATGAAAACATCTCTGGAAATGATGGTTCTACGAACATTCCATTTTTCAATATTCTTTTTTCATTGTATGAAAGAATATGTTGAGAGTTCCAGGAAGTTAGTGACAATGCTTCAAAATCAGAACCATATTTTTCCTCTATAACAGGACGAATGGGGAGCGCCATTGCATCATCTGTATAGATTTCATTGTT
>CAKZTD010000448.1 GCA_937921595.1 uncultured Saprospiraceae bacterium | reverse complement strand
CCTTGTTTGACCTCTTGAATCTGCTTAATATTAACAATTGAATACCGATTCGCTCGAAAAAAAACATTCTCCGGTACCCGTTTTTCAATCTGATTCAAACTGCGATGAACCAAAATAGATTGATCATCAAAATACACTTTGACATAATTTCCAAAAGAAGAAAACAAATCAATATCACTTAGCTTTACAAAATAACTTTTGTCTCCATCTTTCAAATACAAATGATCCGGAAAAGGAAGAACGGATTTAGATATTTTCTCAAACGTTTGCTCCGCTTCTTTTTTTGTGGAAAGCGCCCGTTGCAAAGTTTCCTCCAGTCGAGTTTCATTAATCGGCTTAAGAATATAATCCAATGCATTAAATTCAAAAGCCTTAATCGCATACTCGTCATAGGCAGTTACGAAAATAACAGCAGGAGGATCATCCAATTCTTCCAGCATATCAAAACCAGATTGTTCCGGCATATGTATGTCCAGGAAAATCAAGTCAGGACGTTTATCTTGAACCAGCTGAATGCCTTCTTCCGCATTAGCGCCTTCACCGATTACTTCAATATTAGAAAACTTTGCTAATACGTTTTTTAATTCCACTCTGGCCAGACGCTCATCGTCTATGATGATTACTTTCTTTTTATTCATTTTTAAACAACTTCATCAAGATAAAGGTAAACTTATTCGTGATTCGACTTGGTTAGGAGCAATCGCTTTTAAGGAAAGTTTAGTAGCCGCACCATAGACCAAACGCATTCTTTCTGCTACATTTTTTAATCCGATTCCATCCGAAGATTCTTGATTTAAGGCACCGTCGTTAACTACGACGAGATGAATTTGATCATCTTTTAAAAAAGAAGAAATTTGAATATGGCCACCAGATTTGGATTTATTGATGCCATGCTTCACTGCATTTTCGACAAGATTGTATAAAGACAAAGGAGGAATGTTGATCGCTTTTGTACCTTCCTCAATATCCATGGTGTATTGTAGACGTTCTTCAAAACGTATTTTTTCTAAAGCTAGGTAAGCCTCAATACGTTGTAACTCTTCTTTCAGAGGAATCACTCGTTTTTCTGAAAATCTCAAGGTATTTCTAAGCATATCGCTCAATAAATCTACCGCTTTTCTTGCCGCTTGAGGGTTTTCTAAAGTCAATGCTTTTATACTATTTAAAGAGTTGAATAAAAAATGAGGATTAAGCTCTGTATTCAATTGTTTGAACTGAGCAGCAATCGCTAGTTTCTCATATTTGTTTTGATCAATCTCTGCCTGCCGGCTATGTCTGGCATAATGATAAAGATGAAAAGTTAATAACCAAATCATAATGTATCGAAGTCCTCCTGAAAACATTCCCATAAATACAGAAGTGCTAAAAGTGTAGCCTTGAATAAGAATCCAAAGATATCCGGAAAGCACATAAATGAAAGTCAAAACACATAAGGCTAAAAATAATCGAGGGATTAATGTTCGAATCGCAAGCCTTGGCCAGCCATAACGATGTGCTAGGTTTTTATAAAGATGAGTACTCCCAATTCCAATTGCAAATGACCACACGACACTTAGAACTTCCAATAGTGTAGGCTGAGTCCAGGTGATTTGATAATAAGACCAATACGCAGCGGCACTTCCCCAGCCAAATAATTGACAAGTCCAATAAAGGCTAATTGTTCCGCGAGTATTTTCTTTCATTATGGAGTATTATTTTAAACAAGATACATAAATCAAAACAGTGTTGAAAATGAAAGCTAAAAACCAAGACCAGAAAAGCAAGAAATAGCGATTTCTTTTAAATCTTTAAATGGTCTAAGTCTCGTTAATCCATAGAATACTGCATTGGTGTAATAAACCGTTGATAGCCAATAAAATCGATCTATCTTGCATTTAAATAATGTAGAAAAAATACTTAACTCTTGTTGAGGGTGATTTTTTTTAAAAAAAATATTTCATATGAAAAGCATCTTGCCAGTTTTAATTTTTTCCCTCTTGATTACTTCATGTGCGAGTTCTCAGAAAAGTAAAATTGTCTTTGATCCAATCGTTTTAAAAGCAAAAGAAACATCTCTTTATTCTGAACAAGTAAACTGGGAAGAAGTCAATGCAAAATTTATTGAACTTACAAAAGGAAAAGAGAGCGTTGAAGACTTGAAAGAAGGATTACAATATTTAATAAATAGTTTGGGCGATAAGCATGGGGCTTTTCGTTCGGTAAAAGACTATTCGATTCTAGTAAGCTATAGAGGTGAAATCAAGGAGGAAGATAATAGAAATTCCGATTTTGTAAATACGGTAATAAATGATGTATCGACCAAGTTCTCTTATAAATTATTGGAAAATAAAATTGGCTATTTAAAAGTTGTCGCGATTGGAACTGGAGATGTAAAGGAACAAGCTGACCTTATAAGAGCAGGATTAATAGACCTGAAAAAACAAGGTGTTGAGAAATGGATTTTAGATTTAAGGTTTAATGGAGGAGGCAATATGGAGCCAATGATAGCTGGGCTAGCACCATTAATTGGGGAAGGATATATTGGTGGAGCAATTAATAGCCAAAGTGAGATATCAAGAGAATACTGGATTAAAAAAGGACAGTTTGATAACAATGGAAGAATAGTTTGCGAAATGGAAAACTTACCTAAAATATCATCAACAGAAAAAGTAGCAATCCTATTAAGTAGATATACGATAAGCTCAGGGGAGATGTTGGCGATTACTTTTAAAGGACGTGATAATGTAAAATTTATCGGAGAAGAAACCGCAGGATATACTACAGGAAATGGCTTTGATAAAGTAAGTGATGAATTAGCTTTGGTGATTTCACAAAATGTATTTATGGATAGAAATAAAAACAGATATGATCATAAGGTTGGAGTTGATGAGTATATCGAATTTCAACATAATACTTATTTAAAAAATGATCAACAAATCAATGAAGCAAGCAGATGGCTAAATGAATAAAGCCGGATAATATGAATGTTTTTTATCTCAAAAAATAAAATTATGAAAAATACAATCCTTCTCTTCCTAATGGTATTCATTACTAACCTAACTCATGCACAATGGGAATCTTTTCAAAATTTAGACTTTAGTCAAAAAGCAATTGATAGCCTGACGGGGAAGTCACATTGGCAGTCAAAAGACTTTGTAAAAATCGAAAAGAACGCAAAACTTAAAAATTGTAATGATCAATCTTTTGTGAAAATATCAGGGCCTTATTCAGAACAAAAACCAGGTTACGTTTTTCAACAGCATCCGATTGGCGTCAATGATTTTGTAAAATTAAGAGTTTCTGCCAAACTCAAAGGGGAAGACATTAAAGATGGAAAAGGGCAAATTTATTGCTATACCAAAAATGGAGAACAATGGTTGCAATATGCAAACCTTATGGAAGGTGCGGTGGAAGGAACCAGTGATTGGAAGAAAGTAAGTGTCGATATTTGGGTAAGTCCGAAAGCAAAAACTTTGCGGATTGGAGCGACACTTTCTGGAAGCGGAAACTTACTAATAGATGATTTTAAAATCGAACCTGTTGAAATTGAGGAATGTGAAATGGACCCGAGCTACTTGGCTTTTATGGAGGAATGTATGGATACGATTATGACTCACTCTTTGTACAAAGATGACATTGATAGAGATCAATTAATGAAACATTGGAAACGATTATCGTCCTGTGCAGAAAGCATCGAAAATGTACAAAATGAAATGGGAAACATTCTCCGATTGATCGATAATCATAGTTTTTATATGCCGCTCAAAAAAGTGGAAGATTGGCAAAGCCCAACTCCTTCGGATAAAAAATCAATGACTACATTTAGTAAAGGACATCATATTGATGAAAATTATGCTTACATCTGGATGCCATTTTTCTCCAGTGGAGACAATGGAGCAGGTGTTCGATTTGCGGATCAAATGCAATATTTAATCGACTCTTTAGACAATAAAAACATCAAAGGCTGGGTGCTTGATCTACGAGACAACCAAGGAGGAAATTGTTGGCCAATGCTTGCAGGGATTGGTCCAATCTTAGGCGAAGGAACTTGCGGTTATTTTCAATACGGAAATGAATTTGCTAGCTGGGCCTATGAGAAAGGAGCAAGTGTATCTTCAGGAGGAAGGGTCACTGAAATCACCAAAGAATATATCCCTTTTATAAAAAATCCTAAAGTAGCAGTATTGACAGGTCCGCAAACTGCAAGCTCAGGTGAAGTAGTGACCGGAGCATTTAAAAACAGACCAGGGGCACGTAGTTTTGGCCAACATACCGGAGGCTATTCTACTGGAAATCAAAACTTCGGTTTATCTGATGGCTCGATGATATTTCTTGCTTCCTCAGTGTATACCGATCGTGATAAGAATGCATATCTACATGGAATCCCACCAGATGTAGAAATTGCAGATGATAAAGAAACAGAAAAAGATGAAACGCTAGAAGCGGCAGTGAAGTGGCTGAAAAGTCAGGAGAAGTAAAGTTTATAAAAAATAATTAGAATTATAAGACCTCTTAATTTTTTATAAAAATCGAGAGGTCTTTTGTTTCCAAGATGATATCTTTTTGAAATCCCAATAGTCATACTATCTTTATAAAAAAAATAGAAAATGACAAACCCTCTAGTTTCTACCCAATGGCTTCATGATCATTTCAATGATCCAAATCTCATCATCCTCGACGCCAGCCAAAAGAAAAATATCTCTGGTGAAAAATCAAACCTAGAGAATAAACAAATCAAAGGTGCTCGTAAATTCGATATCAAAAATACTTTTAGTGATCAAGAAAGTGATCTGCCGAATACGATTCCTAGCCCAGAGCAATTTCAAGAAGAATGTAGAAAACTAGGGATCAATAAAAACAGTAAGATTGTTGCTTACGATAACCTTGGAATTTATACCAGCCCAAGAGTTTGGTATTTGTTTAAAATCATGGGACATAAAGAGATTGCTGTCCTTGACGGCGGATTACCAGAATGGGATAGTAATGGTTTTGAAATAGAAGAAATAGCAGATAGTGTTTTTGAAAAAGGAGATTTCGAAGCGAAGTATCATCCAGATTTATTTAAAAGCAGAGCAGAAGTAAAAGGCAATTTGAAAACAAAAGAGGCCCAGGTTCTTGATGCTCGATCTGCTGGCCGTTTTGATGGAACAGCTCAGGAGCCAAGAGTAGGATTGCCAAGTGGCCACATCCCACAATCCACTAGTTTGCCATATACCGAAGTTTTAGAAAATGGAAAATACAAAAGTAAAGAAGAGCTGAAAGCGCTTTTTGATAAAAAAGAAATCGATGACCGCCCAATGATTTTTACTTGTGGGTCGGGGATCACCGCTTGTGTCATCATGTTAGCAAGTGAGCTGGTTTTAGAAAACGAAAAATCTGTTTTCGATGGATCGTGGACCGAATGGGCACAGCGGGAAGAAGACTTGATTGAATTGGGATAGTTTCAAAGAAGCTCAAACCATTCTCTAACTATATTTACCATCCACTCATAATCCTTGTTGATTTACTCATCTTCTATTTCATCCATTGAAATAAAGGCTCACTTTTGAGGTATTGTTTTAACCTCATTAAAACCCCTGAGCCTTATGAAAGCTCGAGTACAATATGCAAGTCTAAATCAAGAAGTAAGCTGCGATACCAATTGCTGTTCCTTATTGGATGCTTCTATCGAAAACCAAATACCGCATTTACATGAATGCGGTGGCAATGGAAAATGCTCTACCTGTCGAGTTCGGGTTTTAGAAGGAGCACAAAATTTAAGTCCTAAAACTCAGGCAGAAATCGAAATGACCAGAAGCCGAAAATGGGATCCATCCATCCGTTTAGCCTGTCAATGTTTTATTAAAGGAGACGTCAAAATACAACGCTTGATTTGGTCAAGCGCAGAAGTCAATAAGTTGCAAATTGAAACTGCTCCTGAAGGTAGAGCTGAAGAACGACCTATTGCCATTTTGTTTTGCGACATGCGGAATTTTACAAAATTATCATCTCAAAATGCATCCTTTGATATAGCTTATTTATTGAACCGATTTTATACCGCATTAGGCGATCCTATTTTGATGAATAATGGAATTATCTATCAGTATGTAGGCGATGAGATTGTTGGTGTTTTTGGAACGGCCGGAGGGAGTCGAGAGAAGAATTGTATGGATGCGATTCGTGCAGCAAAAGGGATGCAATATGCTTTGGAGCGGTTGAATAAAATTGAGCTACAAGATTTTAATGTAAAATTAGAAATCGGGATCGGAATCAATTTTGGCTTGGCTTATGTTGGTCATTTAGGCCATCCAACGCACCGTCAGTTTTCAGTAATCGGAGATCCGGTAAACGTAGCTAGTCGTATCCAAGGGCAAACCAAAAAGACAGGTGCTAATGTTCTAATTTCTAAAGCAGTTTATAGATGTGTGAAAAAAGATGCACTCAATATTGGTCGGAAGTTTAATCCCCTTTTGGCGGGAAAAGAAGAACGTGCAGAAATTTATGAATTGTTGGGATTTAAAGAAATGGATCTTCAACTGGAATTACAAGCTTCTCTTCATTTGCTTTTACAGGATGAAGATAAATTCGCAAGTATTTTTTATGAAAAAGTTTTTGAAAAAGCACCATTTGTCAGGGCACTTTTTAAAAATAATATAAAAGACCAAGGAAGATTATTAACGCATATGTTAGGAGGAATAGTTTACTCATTATCCAGACCAGAACACTTGGTCATGGGCTTAAAAAAACTCGGAAAAAACCATCAACGCTATGGAGTAAAAGAAGCTTATTACCCCGTCGTAAAGGAGACTATGTTGGAAACTATCCCAGAGGTTTTAGGAGATTTTTATACTCCGAAGGTTGGAAAAGCATGGGGGCAGGCTTTGGATTTTGTAATAGATACGATGAAAGCAGGACTTGTTTCTGATCAGTCAAAACTAGAAAATCGAGCCTAGGATATTTTGAAATTAGCTCGAAACCTTTTGCATTTAAATTATTGGACTAAATTATATTGAATCTGTTTTTTAAAAAATACCTCAAATTTTTCAACACAATCTCCTTCCAGTCAAATGCTTATGAAAATTTCAGAATATCAAACAGATTAAACATAATTCTTTACGTCAACTTATATCAAACTAAATCAACAAATGAAAAGATGAAAAATTTAACAGCGATATTTATAACATTTCTGATTTCTGTTTGTTTCCTACCGAGCATAAATGCTCAGAATTATTGGAAAGGCGGAATACCAGGCAAGGAAACCGATTGGAATACTGCTAGGAACTGGAGTGAAAACAAGATTCCTGATTGGAGTGAGGAGGTCATTATT
Source organism: uncultured Saprospiraceae bacterium (assembly GCA_937921595.1). Classification (GTDB taxonomy): domain Bacteria; phylum Bacteroidota; class Bacteroidia; order Chitinophagales; family Saprospiraceae; genus JAHDHW01. The sequence goes on along the minus strand of CAKZTD010000448.1, from coordinate 52,330 downwards.
TCTGATGTATCTACCCAGTCAGGGTATTTTCCAATAATCAATAATTCTATACCATCAATAGCACATTTGAAAATTTATAGCAACGCTACCTTAACGATTTTATCTAAAGGGAATTTATTAATTAATGGTTCCGTTACTTACAATAGTGGTGTCTATTTGGCTGGGAAGATAATTTCGGAAGGCGAAATAATTATTACGAATACTGCATTGATGGAAATTGAGAATCAAGGTGGCCAAATGATTTTCGAAAATAAAAGACTAGCTGGGAATTAATTTCTAATCTACTTTGTAGTTGTATGAAATAATTAAAATTTAAAGAAAATTTCAAGCGTAAATATTTGAGTTTTCAAACGAATTAAACCCCAAAATATATACCAAATGAAAAGAATATTTCATCTTAAATCAATTCTGATTTTATTCTTCATCTCCTTGATATTGCTTCCCTTGCATAGCGTGTCACAGAACGCTTTAAATGACAAAACCAGTCTCTTTGATTTTATCTATCAAATGGAAGGGACGCCCGAAATAAAAATGGAAACCAATATCAAAAAATTGGTTCTTAATAAAATGCGGGAAAGCTATCAAGAGACGTCTTTTCAATTATTGGATTCCTCAGGAGTAGCGGTTTTAAATCTTGGAGGAAGAATAAGGGCCAGAGGAAATATGCGTAAACAAGTAAGTTATTTGCCGCCAGTAAAAGTTGATTTTAAAAAACCAGATTTAGATTCTTTAGGCTTTTTAAAATTGGACAAACTAAAATTTGTTTTTCCAAAAGATAGAAGTGCTAAGAGTCAAAAAAAGTTGCTCAAAGAGTTTTTTTTATATGAGTTGTATGCTCAATTGGACACGACTTCGATTCGAGTAAAATTAGTTGATCTTTCCATTCTCCATAAAGGCAAAAAGAAATATCAATTCACCTGTTTTATCATCGAAGACGAAGATGAATACGCGAGAAGAAATAATGCCATTATTGTTGAACAAGGGAGACTTATAGCCTCTGCTTGTGATCGTGAATCGTTTCAGAAAATGGTTTTATTTCAGTATATGATTGCCAATACAGATTATTCTGTTATTCATAAACATAACTTAGAAATGGTGAAATTTCCAGAGAGAGCTAGAGTTGTTGCTGTTCCTTATGATTTTGATTATTCTGGATTTGTAGGTCATGATTATGCGATGCCGCATAACACTTATCCAATAGAGAATGTCCATCAGCGATACCTTTTTCCAGCTTATAGAATTTCAGAATTGGAGTATGATCAAATGGTGGAATATTTTCTTTCCAGAGAAAAGGACTTAATTGCATTTTGCAAAAGTGTAGAGTATATGAATGCTAAATCGATTAAAGAAAACGAAAAATATTTAGCAAGCTTTTTTAAGATGTTGCGAAAGCCTAAAAGACTGAAAAATGAATTGGTGAAAAGATAATGAAGGTTAAAACAAACATTTTTCTAGAGGGCCGATTCGAATGTGTTTGATACAAAGACACAATAATTTATTTTGTTCTTGGTGTCTTTGCATCTTTGTAAAATAATAAAATGATAAATCACATAATCTTCAATAAATCCTCCTTTCGGTTTCGAGCCACCGGAAGGGTTTTGCCATTTGACAACATCAGGTAACCACCATCTGCTCTTATGTATTCTTTGATGTGATTAAGGTTTACCAAATGGGAATTATGTACTCGATAAAAATTATAAGGTCTCAACCATTCTTCCACATCTTTTAGCGTTCTAGAAATAATCTTCTTACGGTTATTAGTCAAAAAGATAAGGGTATAATTACTATCTGAACTGCAGAAGATAATATTTTTTGCTTCGACAAATTCTATACTCTCTTTGGTGGCTAAAGCAATTCTATTGGACTTATTTTCTGAAGGGTTTTTATTACTAAAAAGTACTTCCGTTTTATTATTGGTCTTATTTTTAAATTTTTCTATAGCAGCTTTGAGCTCTTGGTTTTGAACTGGCTTTAGGATGTAATCCAAAGCATTGACTTTTACAGCACGAATTCCAAACTCATCATAAGCGGTTGTAAAAACTACTTCGAATTTGATGCCTGGACCAAGTTCTTCCAACAATTCAAAACCATCTAGCCTCGGCATTTCGATATCAAGAAATAGTAAATCAGGTGGGTTGTTTTGGAGATAATCCAAAGCCTCAGGAGCTTTAGTAAACGTTGCGACTACCTCTACATCCGGGCAGAATTTTTCGAGCTTCCAGGACAGTGTTGCAACAGAATGCTTTTCGTCATCTACGATAATTGTTTTTATTTTTTTCATGATCTTTTAGGGTACTGGTTTGTATTTTTATTCTGGTTCTTTTTTAAAAATGCTAGAATTTTGAATGATTGAATAAGAGATGAATTAATTTTTAGAAAGCTCTTTGAGTTATTTATTTACGTCCTAAGTGCCATTCATTCAATCATTTTAGCATTTACTCATTATATAGGAATAATCAATTCAACTCGAGTTCCAGTTGCTTCTCCAGCTTCATTTTTTAAATCAATAATTTGTACGGAAGCATCAGTGTCCGCTAATTTATTCAACACTTCTAAACGATCGCTGGTGATTTTCATTCCATAAGATTTACGTTTAGAAGCTGATTTAGATTTTAATTTTAAGGCTGCCTCTCTTCCTATTCCATTGTCTTCGATGTGGCAGATTATGTGACCATTATGTTGATGTAAACTCAATTCAAGTTTCCCTTTTCCATCTTCCTTTTGCATCAGACCATGCCAAATCGCATTTTCCACATAAGGCTGCATCAACATGGGGGGAACACAAAGTTGTTCTAAATTGAGACCCGTTTCTGTTTTTACTTCATAATCAAAAAGGTTGTCAAAACGGACACTCTCCATTTCGATATAAAGTTTTAAAGCTTCGAGATCATCTTTGAGTGGCACAATGGTGCTCTTTGAATTTTGTAAAATCAATCGAATTAATCGAGAAAAACGATTCAGGTAATCTGATGCAACTTCAGGTTCACTGTTGATGATAAAATAATCAATAGAGTTTAGAGAGTTGAAAACAAAATGCGGATTCATTTGGGCTCGAAGGGCACTCATTTCAACATCAGCGAGTTTGCGCTCATACTCTGATTTTATTTGAGCTTCTTTTTGAATCTGATCAATCCTCGATTGATAAATCCAATAAGCAATTCCTAAAATAAGGAAAGAAAAGAAAACCCAAAACCATATCGTCATCCACCAAGGTCTAGCAATTTTTACAGGAAGACTATAAGCTTGCTCATTCCAAAGACCTTCATTATTTGCGGCTTTCAATTCAAAGGTATAATCACCAGGAGGAACATTTGTAAAATTTGCAAATCGCCGTTTACCAGATTCGGTCCATTTATCATCAAAGCCTTTTAAGCGGTATCGAAATTTATTGCTTTTGCCTTTAGAAAATCCAATAGAAGAAAAATCGAAGGAAAAAAAGTTTTCATCATAAGTTAAGTCTAAGTTAGAAACGTTGTGGATAGGCGTATCCGTTTTTAAAGGTTCCTGCAAGACAGAAATATTGGTTAAATAAGGAACGGGTTGTTCTGCATTCGTAGAAAAATCTTGAGTATCGGCAACCCATATTTGGTTTTTTCCACCAAGAAATATTTTTCCATCATTAAGAATTTGACACTCGTAAATCAAATCATTCTTAAGTCCATAATTTAAATTTTTCTGTTTGAAGGCCATAGTATTAGGATCAATTTGGATTATGTGTTTGCCATTTAATCCCCAAAGCATTCCTTTGTCGTCAGCGTGTAAATAATATAACTGTTTAATATTTTGAGTAATCGCTAAATCATGTTTTTTGACAATTCCTTTTTCTGGATGTGCAGCTTGAGCCTGGACTAATAAGCCTAGAGAACTGTTAAGCCATACTCTTCCATTTTTATCTTCAGTAAAACTATGTATGACATTTCCAGTCCGTTCCGGATCCAAGTCTTCTACAAAATTGTAGATCGTATCTTTCTGATTGTGGTAAACACTGTATCCCTCACCTCGTTTAATCCAAATGTTTTTATGACTGTCTTCAAATAAAAAATTGATTGTCCCTACATCTGTTTTTGGTGTTGTGCGTTCGAGTTCAGGCTTAAAGACTTTCCATTTGTTTTGGCTAGGAGTCCATTGAATTAAACCCTCATTATAAGCCATTCCAATCCAAAGCCTTCCAGAACTATCCCATAGTATTGAGTTTAACGATTTTTGCTGTAGGTGTTTGGGTAAAGAGAGTGGCTCGAATGTTTTCTTTAAAGGATGATAATTATAAACCTCCTGAGTAGAGACAATCGTCCATTCACCGGAAGGAGAAATGCTAAATCCACGAGGCCTAAAGTCACCATTGTCGGTTCGATATTTTTTAGGTATTGAAAATTTTTCCCAAGTATTTTTCTGAACATCTAAAAAAAATAGCCCGTCTGTGGAACGTGGTAAGATGGCCAAATCATGTTTCGGTGTAGGCGCAATAACGTAGTAAGTGAAACCTTGATGGTTTGGATTTAAATCATCGTATTCATACCGAATAAATTGTTGCTGAATAGGATCAAAGAAAAGCAATCCATCATTGGAAGGTAACCATACTCTGTTATTGCTATCAATAAAGTGAATCCCATATATTTTATTTTGCCGAAACTTGTTCCACTTGATGCTTTTCCATGTTTTTGATTTTATATGATAAGCCATCAGACCACGTGTTGATGTAATCCAGATTTCTTCTTCGTTTTTAGGAACAATAGGACGAGTAGGAGTACTAAGAAGTTTGTAACCTTCTGCTCGTTCTGCAGCTGTTTTATTTTCAATAGGCAAAAGATAAAACTCAGAAGTTTTTGGATTAAATACATTTACTTTAGCATGCCATGAGGTTAGGTATAGTAAACTATCAGAATGCTGGTAAATGGAGCGAATTGCATTTTGAGCTGCAAAAGTTTGTTCATCTGTTTTCGGATATAAATGCCACTTCATGTCATGGGTGACTGCATTGATTTGGAGTAGCCCTGCTGTTGTGCCTGCCCAAATGATCGAATCATTAAAACGATCTTGTTTTACACTTAGAACATGATTGATCCTACTAGATAAAATAAAAGGGGCGACTTCTTCTTCTGGATAATGATAACAAATAAAGCTGTCCAAAGAAGGGATGTAACGGAATATGCCAGAGGTAAAAGTGCCCATCCAAATATCTCCATTTCGAGCTTTGTCCATAGCATGTACCCGAGTTAATACTTTTTTACTGAGCGTGTCTTTTACTTCGAAATCACCAAATTGGAAATTTCTGAATTTTTCAGTCTTGAGATCCATGATAGAAAAGCCCAAATGAGTTCCTATCCACAAATGATTTGAATCCGCAATTATTGGTAACACACGATCATCATAAATTGAGGTGGAATCCTCCGGATTATGCGTGAAGTTTTTGAACTGATATCCATCGTATCGACTAAGCCCTAGATTTGTTCCAAGCCAGATAAAACCATCTGGAGTTTCTGCAAAACCACGAACGTTATTACTGGGTAGTCCATCTTCGGTAGTTAAAAGGATACTTGATTCTATTTTGACATCAGGGATGTTCGGCGTTATTTTCTGGCCAAAGTTGATACCTGGCATAAGAAGAACCAGATATAAAAAGATAGATACTTTTTTATAAAAAAATGCGACCTCGGTCGACAAAGAACAGAAAATATAATTTAGATTTTTCTTGATAATTGTGTTCTATGTTTTCTAGTTTGCCAAATAATTTCCAAATGCTAAAAAGGCTAATCCTTTAACCGTACACCAACAAATATAAATAATTAAACCTTTTTTACCGTATTTTTTAAGATGCTTTTTCATGATAAGGTGTTGATTATTAATGAATTAAAGAAAAGGTAGTTAAGTTTTGTTTTTTGATAAATCAAGAGTTAACAGCTTGTCAACTCTTGACTTTTCGAAGCTCGCCAACACTTGATTTTTTCTATCCCTCTTTCCTTTTTATAATAGTTTCGTAAGTAGGTGTTTTAGGTTTACTTCCAAAAAAAGAAGGAAGAATCATCGGGACATTTTTCATATACCGTCGATACTTTTCTCCAAAGTGTGTCAATAAATCTTTTTCCTCCCAACGGATAGCCATTAAGACATAGATGGTCAATCCTGCAGCAAAAAGTAATCGGGTTACAGTCATTGTTGGGGCACACCAAAATCCTAAAAGCAATCCCAAATAAAGTGGATGTCTCACGATTCTATATAAGAGCGGTGTTCCAAATGGTAAAGAAGTGTATGGTTTTTTTCTAAAATAAAGCCACACTTGTCTCAGTCCAAATAAATCAAAGTGATTAATAAGGAATGAACTTACCAAAACGGTTGCCCAGCCTAAAGCAAATAATGCGAGTAGAACACCTGATAGAAATCCATTTTCTACTTTCCAAACCTCTCCACCCATTGGCTGCCAAAAAACAAATATCAAGACCAAAGCAATACACGTAAATATCAAGTAGGTACTTCTTTCGATTACTTTTGGAACAAACTGAGTCCACCACTTTTTAAACCAGGCACGAGCCATGATACTATGTTGGAGTCCGAATAAAACAATCAAAGAAAGATTAGTTAAAATGGCTTGCCAAAGCGGAACCGCTAATTCGCCATCTACACTTTTGGGTACAAATAAATCACCAGTAAAACCGATGAGATATAAGAAGGTCGCAAAGAATAAAAAATAAGCTATGATGCCATAAAAAAGAACTGCTATTCGTTTCATGATTTGGTATTTTAAGTATTAAAAAATAAAGAGTGATATCTATTTCATAATACAATGATACTTGCTTCTTAGGATGCTATCAATCATAGATTAGTGGTTGGTAGGCTTGTTGAGTAAATGGTTGATAATAATGAGTATTAGATTTTTACTCTTTTTGAAAACTTCAACCAACTATTCATTTGTTCAAAATACTTAAGTAACAAAAAGCAAAAAAAAGCTGTCGATGATTCTCTTTGACTATTTCTATTTTTTATAGAAAAGATAAATCTAAGTTTTGAAGATTTCATCAGGAGATGAGTGTGTGGTAAGCTTATTGAGTATTTGGTAAGTTCTTTTGAGTGTTTGGCAATGAATGGAAAGTGAATAAATTACTAACTTTTGGTAATGAAATTCGGGACAATAAAAAAGCCCCAGAAATTAATCTGAGGCTTGATCTATCGTTAATTCTGTTCATCAATTATCTCTCGTAAATATGAATCCAAACTGCTCGACGACCGTCCCGTCAGGGCCAAGGTCAGCACCATAAGTTTTTCCATCAATATGGTAAGCAGCAACCACATGCCATTCGAATTGATCGGTTAATCCACAGTTGCCAATTTCGCCAAACATAGATAGTGCTCCCCCCGGAGAAATGGTTGTTATTTCTGCAGTACCGTCCGGACCTGCGACAAAAGTATTATCTGAGCCATCGCCTTTTCCTGCTGCACCGATTCCGGTGATGTTAAACATCTCTGCTGCAGGATCAAAATCTGGTTCTTTTACCGTGACATTCCATGCAGTATAAATACCATCTGGAATTAAGCCGGTTACTCGGAAGTTTACGTAAGTTCCTGAATGGTCTTGTGAAGTCGCTTTATATTTTTAACCTAAAAAACTATAAGCCCAATAAATCAAAAGCAGCTGAATGGGTAATCGAATCAAAGTCCCCATTTCCTGTTTTTTCTTTTTTCTTGCTTTTTGAAAATGATAAATATTTGCTGGAAAAACAGCGATCAATAAAAGAATAATTCCTAGTGCTGCATAATGACGAGTAAACGAAAAAAGTAAAGCAAGTCCCAAGGTAATTTCAATGGCTCCGACCAACAAGTTTACCTTCTCCGGTTCAGGAACCCATGGTGGTGTAATACTCAAAAAGAATCTTGGTTTTCGAAAATGACTGATTCCTGCAAAGATGTATGCAGCGGACATAAGTAATAGTGAGATGAGCTTTATGGTTGACATACAATAAAGATAAACTAATTTTTTAGAGAGAGTGATTTAATATTTCGAGCAAATTTTTTTATAAAAATGAAAAGAAAGAAATGCGTCTTGTATCTTTTTATTAACCCTTCGTTTTGAATAAGACAAAACAATATTTTGAGAACGCCTCCTTGAAACCATTCAAAAAATATATTTATGAAATTTAAAATCATTTTTCTCTTTTTAATTTTACTTCCAGCTTTGTCGTTTGCTCAAAGAATAATTTCAGGACAAGTCATGGATGCTAATTCTCGACAAGTTCTGAGCGGGGCACATGTTTATGTTTTGATTGAAAATACGGGAGTCGTAAGTGATTTGAATGGGGATTATAAAATACTTTGTAAATCAGATAAAAGGCAAGTCAAATGCTTATATCCCGGATACACTCCTTTGACGATTAATGTTGAAAAATCGGATACCATCAATTTTTATTTGGTTCCTGAAAAAGTAAAGCCTGCTCAATATGATACGATTCTTACTTTTGATCCAGAGACTTATGAAGAGCAAATCGTGATTGTTCAAAATGATGCTTCTTCCTATTTTGGCATTCAGGGAGAACAAAAAGATTATGGCTTTTTACATGATTTAAATCCTGATATTCGATACGATAGCAATACTGAATCGTCGAATACAGATGATTTTTCGAGCATAGAAGAAAATAAAGAATGTCAGGTAATAGAAGAACCACTATCCACATTTTCTATAGATGTAGATTGTGCTTCTTACAGTGTTTTGCGAAATGCCATTAAAGAAAATTGGGACATCCCTGAAAATTCAATCCGCCTAGAAGAGATGATCAATTATTTTGATTATGATTATCCACAACCTAAAAAAGATTTGCCGTTTTCAATCAATACAGAGTTGGCAGATTGTCCTTGGAATCCATCCCGAAAACTACTACACATTGGATTGCAAGGCAAAGAGATAAATTATAAAAAGTTACCGCCAAGCCATCTTGTCTTTTTGCTAGATGTTTCTGGTTCGATGAGCAATGCTAATAAATTGCCCTTACTAAAAACTGCGTTTAAATTATTAGTATCAGAACTTCGTGAAGAAGATAAAATTTCGATTGTGGTATATGCTGGTGCAGCAGGAATGGTTTTGGAACCTACTTCTGGTATTGAAAAAGAAAAAATATTAGAGGCGATTGAAAAACTAAAAGCAGGTGGTTCGACTGCTGGTGGAGCGGGTATTGACTTGGCTTATAAATTAGCTAAAGAACATTTTTTGCCAGAAGGAAATAACCGTGTAATACTTGCGACGGACGGAGATTTTAATGTTGGACTTTCTAGCGATGCAGCGCTTACTAGTTTAATCGAAGAAAAACGAAAAGACAATATATTTCTAAGTGTCTTAGGTTTTGGAATGGGGAATTATAAAGACAACAAACTTGAATTATTAGCGGATAAAGGCAATGGCACTTACGCTTACATTGATAATGAAATGGAAGCTAGAAAAGTATTTGTCCACAGTTTGAGAGGAAGCCTTTTTAGTATTGCGAAAGATGTGAAAATACAAATTGAATTTAACCCATACCTGGTTCAATCTTATCGATTAGTGGGTTATGAAAATAGGCTCTTGAATAATGCTGATTTTGCGGATGATACAAAAGACGCTGGAGAACTTGGGGTAGGGCATACAGTGACTGCGCTTTACGAATTAGTTTTAAATGATGAAAAGCAGAAAGAATCAGCAGAGGTTACTATTAATGGAAATGAATTATTATATCAGCATCGCGCACTCACTTCGATTGCTAAAAAAGGAAAAACTTTTGGACAGATTAGCTTTCGTTATAAACTTCCAAAAGAGGATGAAAGTAAATTGATTTCACACAAACTTTCAACTAAGTTATTAAAAAATAAGAAGCCTTCTCAAAATTTTCGGTTCAGTGCAGCGGTTGCTGGATTTGGAATGATTGTTCGCCAGTCAACAAGTAATAAAACCTTGGATTTGGAAAAGATTCAGCAATTAGCTCAATCGGCAATCGGAAAAGATAAGTATGGATACCGAGCAGGATTTTTAATGATGCTGGACTCGTATGGGAAACGTTGAAAATTATTTTGCCTTAAAATGTATTACAAGAAATATTGTTAAGATGCTGATAATAAGTATTTTAGGTTGATGGAAAGAAAATGATTGAGCCATGTTCTGTGACCTATGTTTTTGTTGGTTTTAAATTCGAATCATTTAAATATTGTAAAAAGAGCCCCCTGTAAATTGTATTTAAATGGATATGGTTTGAATAAAAAAAACAGACAGACTTGTCTGTTTTTAAAAAATACCCTATATTTGCATTATGAAACATTCTCTCGTCAAGAAAACGATTGTAGAAACGGCGGCTCATTTGTTTTATCAGAATGGATACAACCTGACGGGTATCAATGAGATCATCAAAGAAGCAGGTATTGCGAAAGCAACCCTGTACAGTCATTTCAAATCGAAGGATGATATTTGCATTGCTTATTTAGAATACCGAGATGAATCTTTTCTGGAAGCAATTGAAGGTTTTGTTATAAAAAAAGAAAAAGGGAAGAAGCAAATATTAGCCATTTTTGATTTTTTAAAATCATTTTATAATGATGAATCCTTCAATGGCTGTTGGTGTTTAAATACTTATTCTGAACTTCCTAGAGAGAATGAAAAAGTTAGGAAGAAGATTCAGTCTCAGAAAAAGGTATTTTTGGATTTGATAGAAAAAATAGTTTCTACTAATCTTTCTGAAAATACTAAAAAGCAAAATCAAGTCATTGCAAAGCAAGTTTATCTCCTTTACGAAGGTGCCATTTCTGAAAGTAATTTGCATCAAAACTCATGGCCAATCAACACAGCAAAAGAACTGTGTGCACAAATATTGAGTTAAATTTTTTTGCACAAATAAAGACAGACTTGTCTGTCTATTTTATAATATTTTAAAAATAAGAAAATGAGTCAATTTAGCAAGAACACCGCTTTAATTATCGGTGGTACAAGTGGTATCGGAAGAGCTACTGCAGAAACATTATTAAATGGTGGAGCAACAGTTCACATCGTAGGAAGGAGTATTGATAAAGTACCAGATGCACCGAATCTTCACAAGCATAAAGTAGACATCACCGACCGTAGTGAAGTACGTGAATTTATCAACAAGATTGGGAGTATGGAAAACCTTGATTTTTTAGTGAATGCTTCTGGAATCTTTGGACCTAAACCATTTTTAGATCACACAGCAGCAGACTATGATTCTTACTTAGATTTAAACAGAGGTTTCTTTTTTCTTACACAAGCTGCAGCTAATAAGATGAAAGATACCAATGGTGGTTCCATCGTCAACGTAGGTTCTATGTGGGCGAAACAAGCTATAAAAGCGACACCTTCTTCAGCGTATTCTATGCAAAAAGCAGGTCTTCACAGTTTGACTCAGCATCTAGCGATGGAATTAGCAGATCACAAAATCCGAGTAAACGCAGTTTCTCCAGCAGTCGTTGAGACGCCAGTTTATCATGGTGTTTTCGGAGGTAAAGATGAAGCAGAAGAAGCACTCAAAGGATTCAATGGTTTTCACCCAATCGGTAGAAACGGAAAAGCGAATGATGTAGCAGAGACGATTTCTTTCTTATTGTCTGACAAATCATCTTGGGTAACCGGAGCGATCTGGGATATCGATGGTGGTGTAAGAGCAGGTCGGAACTAGCAGCAAGTTGTTAAGTGGTCAAGAATCCTCATTTCTTGACCACTTGATTTATTTTTCTCAGAAAGAAAAATAAAACATGTAGTTTTGCAGCATGCCTGAAATCACTGCGAACAAATTATCTGAATCACTTCTCCTTGCTGTAAAAATGCAGGGACCTACCGATGAAATCACTGCTAATCTAGCAGGATTAAGTCTCGATGATTTACAAAATGATTTAAAAGATGATCTTCATAAAAAAGCATTTTGGATCAATATCTATAATGCCTTTTTTCAAATATTGAGGAAAGTAAAAAAGATTGATAAGTCGAAGATCTATACCGAAAAAATTATTGAAATTGCTGGGCATAATATGAGCCTTGATGATGTGGAACATGGTGTTTTACGGAAGTATCGATATAAATTTTCATTAGGCTATTTGCCGAATCTATTTGCTGCTAGGCTGATTAAAAAACTAGCCGTAGATAAAATTGATTACCGGATTCATTTCGCATTGAATTGCGGAGCAGAGAGTTGCCCACCAATCGCTTTTTATTCTGTCGATCGACTTGATGCTCAATTGGAAATGGCGACGCTATCTTTTTTGGAAGGAGAGACAGAAGTTTATGAAGATAAAAAAGAAATCCATATCAGTAAGTTGTTCAAATGGTATCATGGAGATTTCGGTGGTAATAAAGGAGTTCGGAAAATTTTAAAAGAAAAACTTAACTTGGATACTCAAGGATTTAAATTGAATTATAAATCGTATTCTTGGGAAGAGCAGCTGGATAATTATTCGGATGTTGATTTTAAATAAAAAGTATTAACACTAATCAGGTTGAGTTTAATATGGAACCTAAGACCTAATGCCGTTTTTTTTAGCATGGAGTAAATTAAAAACTAATATTATTTTAGACCCAGAATACCATTATTACTATTTTAACAAAAAACAAAAATGTCAGAGAAAAACGCATATATTTTAGGAACGGATGATCAAGAACTTTATCGCTTGGGAGTGCAACATCAGATTTGGGCAAGTGAAGCTCAAACAGGATGGGATCTCGCTCGGTTTACCGCAGGCCAAACGATTCTAGACCTTGGATGTGGCCCTGGATTTTGTAGTAAAGAGCTAGCTTTTCTTGCTGGTGAAAAAGGGAAGGTAATCGGCATCGATAGATCGGCTCATTACATCCAATATCTTCAGGAACTCGCAACGTTTCATCATTTAAATATCGAAGCGATAGCAGCTGATTTCAGTGAAATGAATTTGGAGTCGAATAGTCTTGATGGAATGTATTGCCGCTGGGCTTTAGCTTGGTTGCCAGATACGAAACCTGTTTTGAAAAAAGTATTTGATGCTTTAAAACCTGGAGGGAAAATGGTCATCCATGAATATTATAATTGGTCGACATTTGTAACAGAACCAGCATTGCCAGCTTTGTCCAAAGCGATTGCAGCAGCGCTAAAAACGTTTAAAGATTCTGATAGTGAAATTGACATTGGAAGAGAAGTTCCTGGAATTTTAAATGACTTGGGAATGGAAATTAGTAACGTCCGGCTAATGGCTAAAATAGCTACACCCGACGATGCTACTTGGCAGTGGCCAAAATCTTTTTTCGAAAATTATTTCCCAAAATTAGTCGATATGGGATACCTTCAAAAAGAAGAAATGAATGCGGCATTGGAAGATTTAAAAACTATTGAACAAGATTCGACGACTACGATTTGTTGCCCGTTGATGGTTGAAATCATTGCGACAAAACAATAAGAACCTGTTTGAAAATTGTTTTTGCAGCTCGAAGGATAAAATTTAAACAGGTTCTAAGTATCTTTGCCATGATGAAAATACCACAATTTGAAACAGAGCGTCTTCACTTTCGACCAACGAAGAAAGAAGATGCCTCATTCATATTAGAATTGATGAATACACCAAAGTGGATCAAAAATATCGGAGATCGTAATGTGCATAGTATTGAAGACGCAGAAAATTATATCAAAGATAAAATGACTCCTCAGTTAGAGCGATTAGGGTATTCTAATTTCACAGTCATCCGAAAATCTGATGGTGTTAAAATTGGAACTTGTGGACTTTACGATCGTGAAGGTTTAGAAGGTGTAGATATTGGTTTTGCTTTTTTACCAAAGTATGAAAAACAAGGCTATGCTTTTGAATCTGCGTCAAGATTAAAAGAAGCAGCATTCAATGATTTTAATATCAAAAAAATCAGCGCGATTACAATTAAAGAGAATCTTCCTTCTCAAAGACTAATCGAAAAACTTGGTTTAATTTTTATTAAAACGATAAATCTTCCTGATGATCCTGAAGATTTATTATTATACCAAATAGAAGGTTGAGAAGTTTAGAACCTGATTGGAAAAAGGATTAACATAAAATGAAAGTAGCAATAATAGGAGGAGGGGCAGCAGGTTTTTTTGCAGCTATTGCAGCCAAGGAAAATCATCCAGATGCTGAGGTTGTGATATTAGAGAAGTCGAAGAAATTTTTATCAAAAGTAAAAGTCTCTGGTGGTGGACGATGCAATGTAACCAATGCCTGTGTTTCGATTCCAAAACTCGCCGAAGCTTATCCTCGTGGCGGAAAGAAATTGAAAAAAGCCTTTCGTACTTTTTATACACAAGATACGATTGATTGGTTTGAACAGCGGAATGTTCCTTTGGTTACTCAAGAAGACAATTGTATTTTTCCAAAATCTCAAGATTCTCAAACCGTTATAGATTGCTTTTTAAAAGAAACAAAAAGACTGGGTGTTGAAATCAAACTAGATCAAGGCGTAAAATCAATTCAATCAATCGACGATCAATTAGAACTCGAATTTATAAAACCTGTAAATCCGACTCAGCGTTTTGATAAAGTGATCGTTGCTACTGGAGGTTCTCCCAAACGCTCTGGTTTGGAATGGCTGGAAAACTTAGGTCATAAAATCGAAGATCCAGTTCCTTCTTTGTTTACCTTCAATATGCCTGAAGAAACGGTGACCAAACTCATGGGCATCGTCGTTGAAAAAACATTGGTCAGCATTCAAGGCACCAAGCTAAAAGCAAATGGCCCTTTGTTGATTACACATTGGGGGATGAGCGGGCCAGCGATTCTGATTTTGTCCGCTTTCGGAGCGAGGATATTATACGAACGAGATTACACTTTTGATGTTCAAGTCAATTGGGTGAATGTTCAAAATAATGAATTGGTATTGGAGGAGCTGAAAGAGATTACTCAAAAACATGGGAATAAAATTTTGGCTAATTATCGGCCTTATCTTTTGCCTGAACGACTTTGGCTTTATCTCTTGGAGAAGTGTGATTTGCCAACGAAGAAACGCTGGAATGAATTAGGGAAGAAAGGGCTCAATAAATTGGTAAATATTCTGACAAATGATGTCTATGCAGTAAAAGGCAAGACGACTTTTAAAGAAGAATTTGTAACCTGTGGAGGAATAAGTCTGGAAAGTATTGATTTTAAAACCATGCAAAGTAAGGTTTGTAAAAACTTATATTTTGCTGGCGAGGTGATGGACATTGATGGAATCACTGGAGGGTATAATTTTCAATCGGCCTGGACGACAGGATTTATTGCAGGGAAGTTAGGTTCTTGATTTTAAAATAAGAGTGTATAACAAAATGTTATAAGCTTATATCTTTTCGTAGAATTAAACTATTTTTCCTAATGTGACTTATGAAGTTCAAAAAAATCCCCGAATCCTGCTAATGCAAAACCCGGGGAGATGATGAATGATTTATAATTGAATGGTAGAATAAGCGCTAAAGCTTATCGTTTAATTTCGTTTTTACCTTTTTTAAGTTTTCTTTAAAAAGCTCTAGATTACCATCATTTGTCGCTTCTCCAATCTCTACTGCTATTTGGTAATTCTTTGCCGACTCTTTTAGTTTGCCATTCATAGCCAAAGCCTCAGCATAGCTATCATAGACATTTGCAATTTCAGGAAAGAGCATCGTATTTGCTTTGAAAATCGCTTCGGCAACTACTGGTTTTTTATAATTCAATAAATACTCATAACCTAATCCGTTAATCATTCCCTCATTCATCAGTTCCGCTTTCTTACATTTTTTCAGGCTTTTATAAACTGCTTGTTCTCCTGATGTAGGATCAAAAGATTCCAAACTACTGACTAAGTTGGATAACAAGGTTTTCTGATTTGCACTTATTTGATCTGCATATTCTTTCGCAGCAACCTTTGCCAGTTCATGAGCCTTTGTCAATGTTTCTTCTGGTGATGTTTTGACTTCAGGAACCACACCTACACCCTCCCAGTTTGTTTTAGTAATTGGATTAATTGCTTTACCACCAGGAATAAAAACAACTAGTTTTTCATTAATCGGCATCGTTCCTCCGGGGTTTGCTCCACCACCAGTTGTCTGGCCAACCAAAGTCGCTCTCTTTTGAGTTTGCATATTATAAGAGAACTCTTCAGCTCCTGAAAAAGTACGATCACTCGTCAAAACAAACAATGGAACATCAGGCATTTTTTCACCATTAACTTCGTCTAAAGTCCAGAACTCTTCCGTTCGATCTCCGTCTCTAAAATACAAACTATTGAGGTGCACTTTTTTATCAAAAAAGAAACTACAAAGATATTGAACCATGAAAGGGCTGCCTCCGCCATTTTTTCTAAGATCAACAATAATGGCATCTGAAGTTGATAGTAATTGCATGTAACTATCTGCATATTTAGAACCAGGACCTAGTGGAGCAAAACTTCTAAGGTCTAAATAACCAACATTGCCGTCCAGTTTTTTTGCTTCATGAAAGCCTGCAGAATTATTCCGGATATAGGCAAGTTGATGGAGTTGTCTTTCCATCATTGCCTCCATGGAATTCTCTTTGGCTTCTGTAGGACGCTGAGGCCAGATGCGCATATGTTTATCTTTATTGATGGATTGTACCTCTTTCGTCAAAGCTTCCGCAAAAGATTCTACGGTTTTAAATTGGTTGAAGTGTCCGGATTTTAATTGCTTCTTGATATGGGCGCTGGTTGTTTTTGCGACATCAGGAAAGACATATCTTTCATCCATTAATTGGGAAAGACGTTCGATCGTAGATTTTTTAAAATCGGCAGAAATAGTTTCTTGGGCATTCATGATGATAGAAGATCCTACGACTAAGCCGATGCATAGGATATACTTGATTACTTTTTTCATATTGATTTATTTTGTGTAAACACAAAGATAAGCTCTCTTTCTATTGGGAAATTGTAAAAAAGTTAAGTGTAACAGCTTGTTAACAAGTGAGGATGGAAATTGAACTAGATAAGGAAAATTAAAAACGTTATATTTTATGAATTGATTTGAGAATAAGGATTAACGAGTGATGATTTTTAATGTTGGCTGTTGCTTTTGACTGTGTCTGAAAAGCAAGTTCCTTAGACTACATGAGTTTAACTCCGAGGATCATACTGATTAGAAAATCTCCGTGAGATCGCTTCTTGCGAAATCTTAATCAAAGCACCATCGTATTGGAAAAAATTCCGTGGACCGGCACCAAAGAAGTGTTTGAAATCTTTGATGAAATGAGCCTGATCGTAAAAACCAGCTTCCAGGCAAAGTTCGGTGAGATTGTAATCCGGATAAGTGTTTTTTAATTGTAAAAAATAATTGAGTCGCCAAATTCGTGAAACTCTTTTAGGAGGAAGACCAAGTTTGTTTAAAAAATGCTTTCTTAAAGTTACTTTACTCACGCCAAATTCAGTGAATAAATTATTGATTTTGATTAATCCTTTTCTATCTAAAATATAATTGGTTTGTGCTCGGAGCGTCTGATCAATCGCATATGATTTTTCCAGTAAATTGGAAAGTAGTATTTCTACCAATTCAATCTTCTCATCCATTTCTTCGCTAGAAGCAATTTTTTGAATGAAATTTTTATCGCTAATTTTTAGCTGAAACAACTGATCTAGAGGAAGGGATTGATCATTAAAATGAAATAAAGGAATAGGGCTTAAGTTTGCAAAAGCAAATGGTTTGAAACGAATTCCAAATAGGCGAGTGTTTTGTTTTACACTAAAACTGATGCAGTTGTTTTTTTGCCCAATAAAATTAGCTCCCGGATTTACTTTCGTCCAGTTATTATCACGATGAAATTTAATAGAAACCGGATGATTTGTGATCAGAATGTCAAAGGTGCAATCAGGAGAAAGCAACTCCAGCGGACTTTTTAAATCCTTTGGACTCAAGTCCATTTCCCAATAGCATTCGATATGCTTTGACAAGTGGACCGATGATTGAAATTCTTGATATTTCATAGCCCTAAATTAATGTTTTCCAGAGGGATGGCCTTCTTTTTTAGATCAATTAACGATTTTTTAGAACGAAGTGATTCTTTTTAATCAATCAGGAGTATTTTAGTTTAAATATACAAAGCTCTAAAACCCTCCTCTTTTCTTAGAACGTCCTAGTCAAAGTTCATTTGATCTAAAAAATAGAGCGGTTCTTTTAGAATATGATACTTTTAAAAGCATAATGTGAATCAGCTAAGAATGGTATCAATTGTTCGGCATTAGGAGAACCCGAACACCTACATACCTAATGCCGGTTTTTCTTAACTTGGAGCAAATTAAAAATAAACAAAATCGCCCCATTAGATCAAAACAAACCTAATGAGCAAAAAGAAAAAACTAATCAAAAAATTAAAAGATAACTGGGCTAAGCCGAAAGGGGATACGGGAAACCTTCATCTCGTTGAAGATTATTTTCTGTCAAAACATGAAGAAGATACTTCTTATGTTTTAAATGATCGAGCAGCACAGGATCTTGATTTTTCAGCCTTTTATAATTATCTGGATCGTACCACTTCGGCTATTGGGCAACAATATCTTTATGCTCAGCTAAGAGATCTGGATTGCCGAAAACGAGATTTAGATCAATCGGAAAAGCTCATAGAATTTTATACCAAAGAAGAAGATAAAAGATTGTCAACCCAGATTATTTTGAATGAACTTTCAAAACCTAACGATTATTATTTTCCTTTCTTGATGTTTGGAAAACTACCCGATAAATTAAAATACTTTGGAATCATAAAAGCATTACAATTTATCATGATTGCCGGAGTGATCATCGGTTTTGTTTATCCAATAGTATTTATTCCTTTGATCATCGTTTTTGCGGTGAATGTATTTTTACATTATTGGCATCGAAGTAGAATTGGGAATTTTGCTAATATTTTTTCCCGCCTATCTAGGTTAACAAAGATCTCCAGGAAGTTGTTAATGAATTCTAATAAAACAGAAGACGAGAAAACAGAAATTTTAAAACAAATAAAATCTGTTGAAAAAATCACCAATAAAGTACTCTTTCTAAAAACGGATGCGATGTTGGATAATGAAGGAACTATGGCGCTTTGGATTATTATGGAATTGATAAAATCTTCCATCCTGGCAGAAGTCGTGACCTTTCATGCAGTGGTAGATGAAATAATTTTTCTCAGAAAAGACATAGAAGGCTTGTTCGTTTTTATCGGCGAAATTGACGTGTCTATTTCAATTGCTTCGCTGAGAGCAGGTTTGCCTTATTACAGTAAACCAGATTTTTTAAATGATCAAAAAGGAATTTCAATCGATGCAATTTATCATCCATTACTAAAAGATTGTGTTGAAAATGATTTGCATTTAAAAAATAAAAGCCTTTTGCTCACCGGATCAAACATGTCTGGAAAGACTACCTTTATCCGGGCGATTAATCTTAATGTTATTGCTGCTCAAACCCTAAATACTTCTTTTACGAAAAATTATAAAGCACCACTTTTAGCAATTGCAACTTCTATCCGAATTTCAGATGATCTAATGGAAGACAAAAGTTATTATATGGAAGAAGTGACGGCTATTGGAGGATTGATTGAGTTCTCAAAAAAAGAAGAACCTCAATATTTGTTTACGATCGATGAAGTTTTTAAAGGAACGAATACGATCGAAAGAATTAGCTCCGCGAAAGCGATTTTAGAATTTTTAAATCAGCATAAACACCTCGTCCTTGTGTCTACGCATGATGTTGAATTGACGTCAATGTTAGCAGAGGATTTCGATCTGTATTATTTTCAGGAAAGTGTGGAAAACGATACCTTGTCTTTCGATTATAAATTAAAACAAGGGGCCTTGGAAAAGAAAAACGCAATCAAGATTTTAGAGATTTCTGGCTATCCGAAATCGGTTACCGAAGAAGCCAGACGAATTGCAACGGATTTAGCAAAAGTTTGAAACCAATTAAAATGAGTGAATGAGCGAATTGATGAATGAGTGAATACCCTCCAAAATGTAAAAGATATAAACTGAGAACTTAGAGTTCCATCCAATATTCACTCATTCGTTCATTCACTCATTCATGCAAAAAAAAGCATTGAGTAAAATACAGGAAATCAAATTCTTATCAGAGAAGGAATAGCAATTTAGCTAAACCTAGTAAATCTCAATCCCCGGATAAAACGCTCCAAAAGAAAACCAATACCCAATAAACGCATCCGGCGAATCCAATTTAGTTCCTGCCAAAGGACCCGCTACAATCTCCCCACTAATATCCAATTGATTGCCATTAGCATCCGTTCCGATGATCGGTAAATCCGCAGCATTGAAAGTCAAACCATCCAATTGACCATTGTCTTCAAAGGCAACAATAAATCTAGCTTCCTTCGAACCAATAATGATAAAATCCTCGCCACCAACGCTATCGTAGATTGCTTTTGGTTCTTCGAAATTTGTAATGCTGTAAGCCTTGTTATTGTCACTGTTCAAAATCCCAAGAACTCGTTCTTTACCTGGTAGACGATCATCGATAGGGTTGCGAGGAAAGAGGTAACTGTTATTATTTGTTCGATAATCACCATAAGGATAATTATTGTAGTTTCTACTAAAGCCAGTCTCTGTGCTCATAACTTCGGAATCCGGAAACATTGCTTTCCATGAACCCCATGTCATTTCCATCAAAGGAAAAATCTCCGCTTTCATTCCAATGCGTTCGCCATTTACACAATTGAGATTAATCTGCGACCAATAACTATCCGTCTCTCGATCATAAGGGATTAGGTTATTGTTATATAACTTTCCACTCACACCGAAAGTCGTTGTTCGACCATCAACCATTCTATTCCATGCGATCGCCGTTCCCGTCAATGGGCAGTAAGTCAAAGCAATTTGCCGGTCATCGACCTCGTCATTTACAATCTCATGCCAATCCATAATAGGGTGGGGGTAACCTTTGATCACGCCTTTATAACTCATCCCAACGATCAAGTCATCATCGCTCAAAAAATCAACTTCATCAACGCTAATAAATCTCGGATTGTCAACAGAAGGAATTCCATCTTTACCCGGACCACCATCTTGAACTTCATCTTGTGGGATTAACCATTCAGAGAAATTTTCTTTTTTACAAGCCACTAAAAGAACTAAAGAAAAAGAAGCAAATAGGAGTAATTTTTTCATGATATTTTTTTCGTTATTTGTTATCAAGAGAATGAAAAATCAATGTATTTCAAATATCTTGGAGCTAAAGTTTAATTCCAAAAGAGAGCCCAAGCTTATAATTTGTTGTAATCTGCAATCCTTCTAAATTCTGAAAAATCGGAACCTCGCTAAATAGCCGAATCGAAAAACGATCATTCGGTTTTAACTGAACACCAAGGGGAAGTCGAAGCCAAAAACCACCGCTATTCGGCGCATCAGCATTTTGTTCCTGATTGGGGGATGTATGCCTGATTTGAATACCCAACTCTGGAATGATAAACCATTTTTTTGCTACGAATAAATAACTAAAAGCAGAAGTCAATTGCGTCTCATTTCCAAATTTAAAAATCCGACCTGCAATTTTTTCCTGATCGCCAAAATGATTGTTCGTTGCATTGTAGCGGTAAGAAATAGAAGTTTGATTGCTTAGATTTTGGATTAAAAAATGACGTTTAACAAAAGCCATCCGACCAATGAAATCTAAAGTCCCCGTTCCGCTTTGCATATCCGGAGAAAGGACGATGCCCCGATTATCTTGTAAATATTGATGACCCGTTGGGAGCTTAATACCTCCAGCCCATTTCAATTCAATATTATTTTTTAAGTATGTGGTATACTGCCCCAGCAAGGTCAAATCTCCCAAACCAGTTGCGCTTTCCTCTTCAGAAAAAGTTGTGCGATTCTGTATTACTACCGGAAGGAAAGCACTAAATGCCCAATTCTTATTTAAACTAAAATCCGTTTTGAAAACGAAACTCTGGCCATTTCTGGTTCTGGGGTCATTGACTAGTTTTTTATTATTATCGATCAATAAATTGACGCTATTGTATTCATAGTCAAACCTAAATGCAAAGCCTTTGATTTCCGATCCACTGATATCAAAAGAAGAAGTAATGGGCGCCCCAGCAGAACAACAAGTCTGAGCACCTAGCTCAAAAATGCCAAGACCAAAGAACAACAACATCACAAGATTTCTGAAATCCATATCAAAAGTTAAAAAATGTTTACCTCTTTCTATTTGCGTAGCAAATCGATCCCTATCACCAGAGGTGATCTATCCCTATTTTGATTTATCAAAATCTATCGCTATTTCGACGTAGGAGAAATCCTCCCCCGCAAGCTCCATAAACATCCCAACTTTATTTGTCAACTCAAAAACAAATCAACAAGTTAAATTTGTCCGTCGATTGATAATACCCGTAAATGTTTTTTAAATTCGATGACTTTTAATAAAAATTCAAAACATGAAATCTCCCATCAAAGGTCTCCGAACCTGTATCTACATGGTCGCAAATCTCCAAGAAGCGAAAGTCTGGTACACCAAAGCATTTGAAACAGAAGCCTATTTCGATGAGCCTTTCTATGTCGGATTTAATATTGGAGGATTCGAGTTAGGGCTCCTTCCTGAAGAAAAGCCAACAACGAATAAACCCGAAACAGTAAGGACTTACTGGGGAGTTGAAAATATCCACGAAGTTTATGATAAGTTAATTAGCTTAGGAGCAACCGAAGATGAAAAGCCAAACAGCGTAGGTGGACCACTGTTGGTAGCGACGGTTAAAGATCCTTGGGGGAATTTAGTCGGCTTGATTTATAATCCGGTTTTTAAAATTGAAGAGTAATACGAATTGGGAATTGTTTGCTATATACTTTTCTTGCTGATTTTTTTATAGTGTTTTGCTTCATGTTTTTTGGAAGAATGAGTGAATATTGAGTGAAGGCCTAAATTTTGAGCTTATTTTTTTACGTTTGAGAGGCCATTCACTCATTCAAAAATTCTCTCATTCTCTCATTTACTCATTTTATTAAGATATTCAAAAACTAATTCACCAAGCGCTTCACCAATTCTCCCTTTTTGCTATTCGCCACAATAATCTCCGTTTCATTTTCCAGAACCACCGAACCACCTTTCCCTTTATTGTAACGCTTCACATATTCCAGGTTGATGATGTGCGAACGATGTACTCTAAAAAAACCAAAAGCATCCAAGGCGGTTTCATAGAATTTTAAATTTCGGCAAATCAAAGTCTTTCGACCATCCATAAAATAAAACCGAGTGAAATTATCCTCCGCCTCACAGTATAAAATCTCAGACATCCTCACTACGTCAAAACCTTCCATTAAAGGAAGCACCAGTTTTCTATTTTGAGAATGCAAAGCGGCCATGTTTTCCAAAAGAATATTCGCATGATTCAATTTTTCCTTTTGCGAAAGAAGTTGTTCAACCGTCGCAACTGCTTTTTCCAATTCTTCAATATCCACCGGCTTCAACAAATAATGCGCAGCACTTAAATTAAAAGCTTGCACGGCATACTGACTAAAAGCCGTAATAAAAATAATCTCAAAATTAATCTCTCCCCATTGTTCTAACAAATCAAAAGCATTGCCATGTGGCATTTCAATATCTAGAAAAACCAGTTGTGGTTGATGTTTCAAAATAGCAGCTCGAGCTTCAATGATATTCGAAGATTCACCAATCAAAGAAACCTGCGGGCAATATTTACCCACATAATTCCGAAGCGTCTCTCGACTATCTTGTTCATCATCAACAATCAATGCTGTTATCTTATCCATAATTTTAAAATCTATTTTTCAAAATTCAAAACCTAAATACCTCAGTCCCTCATTTCTCACCCCTCACAAAGTCGGAGGCTTCCTCACCCGCTGTAAATCATTCCACCGGAATCAGAATCTCCACCAAAGTCCCCGTATTCTCCGCATTTCCATCAACATCAGAAACCTTAATTTCATAGTTCTTTTTATACAATTCATTAATCAAAGCAATCCGTTTAGCTATGTTGTCCAATCCAGTACTTTTATATTTTTTCTGATTACTCGTTTTTAAAGCCTTCGATTTTTCGCGACCAATTCCATCATCCGTGATGATAATTTTTAGGAAACCATTGTCCTCATTTATACTCACTTCTAGGTTTCCTTTTCCCTCTTTGTAACGCAATCCATGCCACACTGCATTTTCAATAAAAGGCTGAATCAACATCGGTGGTACTTCCATACTGTAGCCGTGTTGATGAGCATTGTTTTTAAATTTATAATCAAACTTATCTCGAAAACGAAAGTGCTCCAGTTTTAGATACAATTCATTTAATTCCATTTCTTCTTCAAAAGCAATAAAATCCTTTTGAGAATAATCAAGTACTTTTCTCATCAATCTCGAAAAATCAGAAAGAAATTTATTAGCCGCTTTTTCATCATTTTTAGCAATAAAATTATTAACCGAATTCAAAGCATTAAAAATAAAATGCGGATTCATCTGCGTTCGAAGTGACTTGAGGAAAAGCTTTTGATTTGCCTTTCGTTTCTCTTTTACATTTTTATATAAAAAATAAAAAAACACCAGTGACCCAACCAATACCAAAGACAATAAACCAATGATTATTTTTTGTGTTTGGAGTTGTGACTGCATCAGCTCATTCTCCTTCTCATCCAGATCGTAATCCTTTGAATTAAGGTCAATCTGCTGTTGTCCTTTTACAATCTCAACCTGTTCCTTAAGGTCGACTTCGAGTTTATTGATAGATTGTTCTTTGGCAGTGATGTAAAGTTCAAGATCATCAAGCGCCGCATTTACTTTGCCTTGACGTTGATTAATTTCGGAAGATTTTTTGTAAACATCAGCAGCGACCGCCGAATTTGTGCTTGGAGTGATCAAGCTTTTTGAAACAACAATAAATTTTTCCGCTTCCACCAAGTCATTTTCTGCTTCGTATATCTCAGCGATTTTTAAATTTTCCGCTACCTGAGCATCAATAGAAAAATTGAATTTGGTGTTACTGGCGATATTACTTCTAATGTCAACTTTTTCCTGAGTGGTGTTTGTTTGAATACTTAATAGATCATCCTTCGTTTTTTGAAAAGTTTTAAAATCTTCTTTCGAAACTTCTTTACTTTGAGGAAGACTATTGATTGAATTTCCAAAAGCTTCGTTTGCTTTATCGAATTCATTTTGCTGAATATATACCTGCGCACGTCGCGCTTCATTAAGCGCAGTGTTAAGACTGTCAAGCGGATACTTCGAAGCAATAGCATCCAGTTGTTCCACACTTGCATTGGCATCTTTTCGAAGTAGTTTCACATCCGCTAATCCTTCTTCACATCTTAGGGTAAGCGTTTTTTCATAACTGTCTTCAATACAAATTTTAAAACTCGCTTCAGCAGCTTTAAGGTCTCCTTGATTCAAATAAATTCGCCCAATTCGTTCTTGTAAAGAAGCTTTCGCATCAAGATTTTTTTTATTTTGGCGTATCATTGGAAGTGCCTGTTGGTATCGCTGTAATGCTAATTCTTCTTGACTAATATCTTCGTAAATATTTCCCAGTAAAACATAAGCTTCCCCTTCCGTCCGACGATCTTTTCGTTGACGAGCATACGAGATGGCCTCTTCAATCAGCTTGATTGCTTCTGTCGGAGCTTTCTCTTTTATAGACATTGCTCTTTTGATTAATTGCTCACTAGTCTGCTGTTTAGACTTAGATTTTCTCTTCTTTGTCTTTTGGCCGAAAACGACACTTGTGCAGATCAACAATAAAAAACATAAAACGTAATGACGATATTTCATAAAATAAATTCTTCTCCAAAGTTACAATACTTTTTTTAAACACTTTTTTCAAAAAAATCCAAAAATAGCCCACTTCACCAAGTCTATCGGCACACTCACCAAGTCGTTCGATTCCTTCCCCAAGTATAGGTTTTAATTCCTGTTTCTTTTTAGGAAATTTGGAATATGATATTGAAAACATCTTCTAATTAAAGCACCTCATGTGCCTAATTTCTAAACCATAAAAAACCTATCATGCTTGTACGTAAATTCTTTTTTGTTGTTCTTGGACTAACCATGTATCTCTGTGTAAGCCTTGCTTACAACAAAATGAGCCTACCATTTTTGTCCTTGATGAATACGGATCATACCGAAATCACCGATAATGCTAATGCCGAAGACGATGATAAAAATACAATACAAGTTGCTTTATTGCTAGATACCAGCGGATCAATGAGTGGATTGATTGAACAAGCAAAGTCTCAGCTTTGGAATATACTCAATGAATTGGCCAGAACAGAAAAAGACGATTCTGAAACGAAATTAGAAATCGCTTTATATGAATATGGAAATCCTTCGAAAACTAGAGATGTAAATCAAATTCATCAGTTGACTGCTTTTACAACAGATATGGATTTAGTTTCTGAAAAATTATTTGCTTTAAAAACAAGTGGAGGAGATGAGTTTTGCGGTGCGATGATCAAAACATCGTTAAACGAATTAGATTGGAAAAGTAATGATGGTCTTCGGATCATTTACATAGCAGGCAACGAAGGTTTTACTCAAGGGCCGGTAAGTTATGAAACGGCTTGTGGAGAAGCTAGAGAAAAAGGCGTTGTGGTCAATACTGTTTTCTGTGGAGATTATAACGAAGGTATCCGTGAAAATTGGAAAGCAGGTGCTGTTTCTGGAGCTGGTGAATATTTGAATATTAATCATAATGCAGAAACGGTTTATGTACCAACTCCTTATGATGATCAAATCAATAAACTAAATACGGAGCTCAATAAAACCTACATTCCTTTTGGTGAAAAAGGAAAAACTAAACAATTGAATCAGGTCTCTCAAGATGTAAATGCAAATGTTTATAGCAAATCTAATATGGTTGATCGTGCAACTTTTAAAAGTTCTAAAAAATATAAAGCGACAGATTGGGATGTTGTAGATGCGTATAAAAAAGATAAAAATATTTTGAAAAATGTAAAGATTCACAGTGATACTCTACAAAATTTAAGTCCTGAAGATCTCGAAGCTGAAATCGAAGCCATCTCTGCTCGACGTTCCAATATTCAAGTTGAAATCCAAAAACTAGATAAGCAACGTCGTGAATTTAAAGCGAAAGAATCTAAAAATAAAAAAGAGACCAGTTTGCAAAAAGCAATGATCTCCACGATCCAAAAGCAAGCGAAAGAAAAAGGCTACAAAATAAAAGAGTAGGAGAGTGTTTTGCTCTCGAAAAAGAAAACAGCTATAAAGTACCGTTTCGAATCAATCATATTCGTAATTATTAAAAACCATTCTAATGAAAATTAAAACCTATTTTTCCCTAAGCGGATTGTTCCTAGTATTTATGCTGAGTTCAGGATTTATAAAACCGAATACTGAAGTAGTAGAACCTACAGGAAGGAAAGCGTCCTTCGCAGAATTTCTTAGTCATTTTGATAAAATAGATATGCCATTTTCTGTTAATTTAAACAATAAGTATGTTTATGAAAATCAAAAGAAAACCAAACTAAAAAAAGTTAGCAAAAAAGCGCCAAAAACAAAAAGTCAAAACAATTACCTTTTGATGAAAAATTTTATTCCCGAAATAAAAAGCGGAATGTTTTCCAGATCAGGGCCACCATCAGTGATCCCTATTGTAAGATTTTATCCGAACGATAAAATGATTGCTGTGATTTATATGACTTATTTTCCAATGAGGAGCGAAAGAATGTCGTCGTACAATATGTCGCTCTATGATCTAAAAGGAAAAAGAATTCAGACAGATAAGAGAGCTAGGGAAGAAGACGATGAATTTGATTTGCCATATGGATTTAACTTGGCCTATAATAGCTATCAGAAAACGGAATCTTTTTCAATTGATGAACAAGGTCAAATTTGGAAGAAGACCTATAAGAACATTTGGAAAAACAATGTAAAAGAGACTGGCTTCATAGACAACGAAATCATTGGTTATGATTTAGAGAAAACAAATGTATTTGACATACACTCAAATGGTTTAGTCGAGGAGTCAAAATCTTATAAGGTCGATGACCGAGCATCTTTAGATTAGTAGATAGTATAAGACCAATTTTTCAACATGCTCAAATGACTACAGAGAATAGAGGCAGAGATGCACGACGTTTCAAAAGAATAAGGCCGTGTATCTCTGTGTCTGCTCTGTGCGCTCTGTGTCCAAAGAAAATATCCCAAAGAATATGAAAGCCACCAAAGCCATATTATTCAACACCATCTGGATGCTTGCCATCACCTTCTTCACTTGGCAAATGTTTCAAATTATCTGGCCATACACCACTTGGCAATGGGATGTCGATTTCCTACAAACTAAGCAGATGATCATTCACCTTGATCATTACCGTATTTCCTTTTATACACATATTTTTAGCAGTTTGATTATTCTTCTTAGTGGTGCATTTTTATTTTCAAATTACATCCTAAAAAATCATTCAAGCATACATCGCTTTTTAGGGAAAACCTATGTTGCTCTTTTATTATTGTTTAGTGCTCCGAGTGGAATGATCATGGCTTTTTATGCGAATGGTGGATGGATGGCCAAAGTAAGTTTTCTAATCCTTGTTCCGCTCTGGTGGTGGACGACCTACAAAGGATATCAAACCGCACGGCAAAGAAAATTCAGCGAGCATAAAAAGTGGATGATGCGAAGTTATGCCTTGACGCTTTCCGCAATTAGCCTTCGCGTTTACCAACTCATTCTTGGAACTTATTTTTACATAGATCCGGTGACGCAATATGTTTTTGTTTCCTGGACAAGTTGGGTGGGTAATCTTCTTTTTGTAGAATTTTTAATCTACCGAAAAGCAAACTCCCACACTACTACTCGTCCCTTAGAAATTAAAACCCTCACCGAAACCAAAGGAAACGATGAGGTCCTGTTAACCGGATTCAATTGACCGGACCATATCTATAGAGAGTAGGGAGCGGATAGGTAAACAGATTTTTTAGGATTTGTGTTTGTAAGGAGTTAAAAAAAAACACCTCACTGCACCGAGGGGGTGGTGCAGCTAGGTGTTTTCAATTAGAGAGAGAATTTTTGTTGACTTACATTTTTAGATTATGTAAATCATGTTTAGCTTTAAGGGGTCTGTCATTTGGTTGTGTTCAAACCTTGGGGAGATAGGAACACGATTTGAATTATTGTTCTGGTTCAAATATAGGGGTTACACAGGATAACAATAATCGCTTTGTACTCGCCGTGAAAAATTACCGAGATAATTTAGAACGACTTTTAAAATATAAAATAAAAACTATGCTTTTTTAATTTCTGAAATCACTCGGACTCAATCCAAATTCTTTATTGAAGACCCGAGAAAAATAATTGGGGTCACTAAAGCCGATGGAGTATGCTACTTCCGAAATTTTCAATTCTGTCATTTGCAACATCTGCTTGCCTTTTAGTAAACGCATTTTCCGAATAAACTGAACCGGCGTCTTCCCTGTCAGGCCTTTTAGCTTTCTGTAAAACTGCATATAGCTGATATGAAGTTTTGTGCAAATATCTTCCACTGTCAATTGGTGATTGTCAAGATGTTCGGTAATCACATGGACGACTTTATCTAAAAAGAGATCCTGCTTTTTTTGATTCCCTGCATTTTTGCTAACTGAGTTATTCGATTCTTTTATCGAATTATTTTGATGCATTCTTAATTGATCTAACCAGGAAATTTCAAGTTCTTTAGCTACGTTTGTACTATCTTGAATAAGTATAAAAGTATAATCGCCTTTCCTGATTTTGTAGATTAAGTCTTGTTGATGGATACGAATGATCTGGTCATCCGTATCCATTTGTCTTTTGGGGAATAAATTCATTATATAACTGCTTTTCGGGGTTAATCGCAAATTAAACGGACTTAGACATTTTGTGTATTAAATGGCGTCGTCGCTTTTTTGTAAGTTCTATGTGTTTGGGGAGAATCCTGCTTGTTTTTCGTACTTAGAATTGCAGGTTTTTAAAGTATTAGTTTTATGTGTTTGTTAATTACAATGCTAATTTAGAAAGATTTGTCCTTAAAAAGAGGGAAAGAAAGCAATATAAATTTCAAAAAAATGAACTATATTTGTGTTTAAATTACTGTATATCAATTAATTAAGCTTATTTTTTATTTCAAAAAATGATAGACAATAGATCGATTACCTTGTTGAAATCCTTATCAAAGGAGGAATTTCGTTGGTTTTATAAGTTTATAAAGTCTCCTTACTACAATTCTAATGATAGACTAATCAGATTGTATGAGCTTTTAAGGAAGTATTATCCTGATTTTAATCAATCTAGCCTGACTTTGGAAAAGCTATTTGTTAAGCTATTTCCCAAAGAAACCTATGATGTTCAAAAGATGCGATTTCTTTTTCATCATTTTGCAAATCTGGTGGAGTCGTTTTTAGTGGCGGAGCAGATGAAGAAGGATGAGTTTTTATTTAAAAAAACATTGACAAAAAGTCTGGGAAGGATCAATACCTATGAGTTGTTTGAAAAAAAGACAAATGAATTGTTAGGTGAGCTAGAAGAGGCACCTTATAAGGATGAATTTTATTTTAAAAATAAAGAAGAACTTAATTTACAGTTTTATTCGCATCCGGCGACGAATCGGCAAAAGGGAGGAACTGGAAATCTGGTAGCTGCTATGGAAAGCCTAGATGGGTATTTTGAATTGTCGAAGGTGAAATTGGCTTGTGCATTGAGGGCGATTCAGCAGACAATTTCTACAGGAGATTTTGAAATTAAATATTTGGACCCGGTAATAACAAGTAGGGATAATTCAAATGTTCTACTTCAGATTTATGCAAAAATTATTGTTTTGCAAGAATCCGATGAAAGAGAAGAAATTTTTAAAAGCCTAAAAGAATTGTTTGCAATAAATATAAGAGAATTTGGAATAGAAGATCGGAAAAATATTCTTCAGTTTCTATTAAATTTTTGTACTCGATTAAATAATAAAGGTATTTCTAAATTTGCAAACCATAGTTTGACATTATATAAAATTGGATTAGAGCATGATTGTCTGTTTGTGAAAGATGAGATGTCAGAAGCTACTTTTATTAACATTGTCTCTTCTGGGGTAGCTTGTGAAGAATTTGAATGGACTCAATTATTTATTGAAAAATATGGGCTTCATTTAGATGCAAAAGTCAGAAATGATGCAATTACTTATGGATGGGCTATTTGGTATTTTAAACAAGACAAATTTGATGAAACCATAGATTTGATTTCGAATTACAACTTTACTAAGCCTTTGCAAATTATCAATTCAAAAACAATACTTATTCGGACCTATGTTGATTTGTTTTTAAAAGATGATAGTTATTATACGTTGTCTCTTGCTCAAATAAACACCTTTGTTCGATACATTCGAAATAACAAAGTTGTTTCAGAAAGAGTAGCGGAAGGATGCCTCAATTTTGCCCGATTTACAAAAAGAATGATGCAACTAAAATTTCAAAATAAAGACATTAATGATTTAAGCAAAAAGATAAATAGTTCTCAAAATTTAGTTTTTAAAAACTGGTTGTTAGAGAAAATATCAAAATGAAACGATCCCAAAAGCAAATGTTAAGCCACAACGTTGTAAAAAACTTTGTGCCTTTGTGGCAAAAAAATAAAAACGACCAAAAGAATAGGTATTCTTTCGGTCGTTTTTGAATTCTTATTTAATTGCTTTTAAACCATAATTATATCTTCTATAACAATCGAAGAACTTCCATCCGCAAAATTCGCTTTCACAACAATCTTATATCTACCCGTAGGTAAACCCGTTAGAGGGATTGAGGTTTGCGTAGTTTGTTGAAATGAACTGTGTTGAGTAGAAAGATTAGTGATGGTTACATCATAATTAACTGCTCCTGGAGCTGCCGTCCAGGAAAATGTCCCGTTTGCCATGAGTGAATAAGTTTTTAGGGTTAACGAATGATTTGCATTAGTTGCAAAAGAAAAATTTGAGAACAATATACCAGAAAAAACTAAACTCAATGTGATTAGGGAAATTTTAATTTGATTTTTCATAATGAATAGGTTTTAAGGCTCAGTTATGGTCGACTGAGTTGGGGTTAACGAATAGGAAAATGAAATTTTGTAAATCGAAAAAATTAGACAGGCCTTGTCTCATATACCTACTAGTTGAGGTAGGTTTATAAAGTATTGGTTATTATTAAAGTCTTTTCTATAAGAATGAAATTTTAAATGTTGCTTATATTATCTTTATTTAGGGAGATTAGAAAAGGTTACCTTGGTGGAATGTTTTTGATTTTTTTAAATTTTATAAATCGAAATGAACTCGGATCGTCTTATACTCCTTTCTGATCTCTTTGGAAAAACAAAAGCAAAATGGCTTCCAAGCTATATTGAAAAACTAGTCCCAAGGTTTAATGTGAAATTCTACGATTCTTGCGAACTAGCAGAAATCAAAAATAGCAATGACAGTCAAGAGGACCTCCATCGAAAATTCATAAATGGAGGCATCGACAAAGCAGTCCAAAATCTTCTAAGGTTGGAAAAAGAAAAAGTAAATATCCTAGCTTTCAGTATCGGAGGAACGATCGCCTGGAAAGCGAATTTGTTAGGCCTTGATGTTCAACACTTTTTTGCGATCTCTTCTACACGATTAAGAAAAGAAAATCAGATTCCAAATTCGAAGATTAAATTGTATTTTGGAGGTCAGGATATGTATCAACCCGATGCGACTTGGTATGATGATAAAAAAGTAGATCATTATATTTTTAAAAATGCAGGACACGATTTATACACCCAAGAAAAATACATCAACCAAATCTGTGAAGACCTGTCACGAGTCCCCAGGTAAGTCAAGCAAACCAAAGCAAAACCTCCGTGATAATCCGAGCATAAATCTGTGATAATCCGTGTCAACAACAATAATAACAACAATGAAATACCTTCACCTCTTTTTAGTTCTCCTAATCTTCCAATGCTCCCCCTCCTCAAATCAAGAACCAAAAGATCAAACCACGACGACCACCTCACCTCTCGCCCTTCGCTCCTCACCTCTGGTTTCTTTCGACAACATCAAAATCGCATTTACTGACGAGGGCCAAGGCGACCCCATTATACTCCTTCACGGATTCATCTCCAGCGGAAATTCTTGGAACAAATCTATTCTAAAAAAGGCATTACTAGAAAAAGGCTACCGCGTCATCGTTCCAGATCTCAGAGGAAATGGCGAATCAGATAAACCGCTGTTTCCAAAAGCCTATTCCAATGATGCAGAAATAAAAGATTTGATAAAGCTTGCAGATTATCTAAGTTTAGAAAAATATGAGGTAGTCGGCTACTCCCGAGGTTCCATCATCTTAGCGAAACTATTGACTAAAGACCAAAGAATTTCCAAAGCAGTTATTGGCGGAATGGGATTAGATTTTACCAATCCGGAATGGGATCGTAGAATTATGTTTGCTAAAGCATTCGGTGGAGAAGCCCCTCTCAATGAAATGACCGAAGGAGCCGTCAATTATGCAAAGTCCATCAATGCGAATTTAAAAGTTCTCAGCCTATTGCAACATCACCAGCCGGTGACCTCTATTGGAGAATTGGAAAAAATAAGAACCTCAGTCCTAGTATTGGCCGGTAATGAGGATATTGATAATGGAACTCCGGGAGACTTACAAAAACATTTATCGAATAGTAGCTTGAAGATTGTTCCAGGAGATCATAATAATACGTACAAAGGGCAGGCATTTTCAGATGCGGTATTGGAGTATTTGGGGGAGGAGTGAATGAAAAAATGAGTGAATGAGTGAATTAGTGAATGTTGGGAGCACGTAATTCTAAAGAGTTTTTTGAACATATCCGAGGCTGTTTGTTAGGCGAAGAGGCCGCAGAGAAGACCGTCCCGAATAATAAATCCAGCCTGGCACTCCACTATTCGCATAGCGAATCTATCCCTATCAACGCTGGTGATCTATCTCTCATTAATAAAAATCCCCATTTCGAGCATTATCCCATTTATTCCCTTACCTTTGCAGCTTTTTATCCATAGAGTATGACATTTGACGATTTACACATAGTAGAGCCTATTTTAAAGGCATTGAGGAACGAGGGCTATACCAATCCTACACCTATTCAGGAGTTATCTATACCAATTTTATTAAAGGGAAAAGATCTTTTGGGCTGTGCACAGACTGGTACAGGGAAGACTGCTGCATTCGGAATTCCGATCATTCAGCATTTGTATCTAGACAAAGCAAGAGAAAAAGGCCAAAGAAAGGTTAGAGCTTTAGTCGTAACTCCGACGCGGGAATTAGCGATTCAGATAGCGATGAGTTTTAAAACTTACGGGCAGCATACTGGTGTTCGAGGAACGGTAATTTTTGGTGGTGTAAAAGAAACCAAACAAATCAATGCGATTCGTAGTGGAGTCGATGTTATCGTTGCTACTCCAGGACGATTATTGGACTTGATGAATAGAGGATATATTTCTCTAAAAGATATTAAGTATTTTGTATTGGATGAAGCGGATCAGATGTTAGATATGGGTTTTATCCATGACATCAAAAAGATCATTGCGAAATTACCAGAACAAAGACAATCACTATTTTTCTCTGCGACTATGCCTCCGTCGATCTTGAATCTTTCTCAAAAGATTTTAGGAAATCCGGAAAAGGTTACGATCAAGCCAGAGCAAACTACTGCTGAAAAAGTGAAGCAATCGGTTTACTTTGTGACGAAGAGCAACAAAATTAAATTATTGACGCATATATTAGAAAATGATGATGTCCATTCTGCTTTAGTTTTTTCTAGAACAAAACACGGTGCGAATAAGGTTGTGAAAATGTTAGATCGCGCTGGTATCAGAGCGGAAGCGATTCATGGAAATAAATCTCAGGCTGCTAGACAAAAAGCCTTGGGGAACTTTAAAAGCGGAACTACGAGAGTATTGATTGCAACAGATATTGCTGCCAGAGGAATTGATGTGGATAGTTTATCGCATGTGATCAATTTTGATTTGACTAATGTCCCGGAAACTTATGTCCACCGAATCGGCCGGACAGGTAGAGCAGGAGCGAGTGGAGTTGCATTGTCTTTTTGTAGTTCAGAAGAACGACCATACCTAAGAGATATTCAAAAGCTGATCAATCAAAAGCTAACTGTAGTTGAAGATCATCCTTATGTTGATGATGGTACAGAAATACCGCCACCACCAGAACCACAACGTAATCGTTCTTATAGAGGAGGAAACAGAAATAGTGGAGGAGGTCGAAGACCAAATAGAAGATACTAGTATTTAAGCGTATAGCGGAGAGTGAATTGTTGAATGAGCGGATGAGTGAATGTAGGCGGGTGCCTCATTCTTCAGATGGATATTCTCTCTTTGTACAAGTAAAAAAAACGCTGTGCTCTCTGTGTCTCCTCTGTGCTCTCTGTGTCTAATGGAGCGAAGCCGAGCTCTTATTTCAGCCGCTCCATCACCCCCGTTTTATAACTTCCTCCAATTGGAATTTCCCGTTCTTCAATCTCCACATCATGTGCCGTGAAAGCGGTAATCCTATCTGTGTTTACAATAAAAGAGCGATGGATTCTTAGAAAATTATCTGGAAGCTTCTTTTCAAATTCGCTAATCTTATCCTTTGTAATAATATTCTTTTGATGGGTATGAATGCGAACATAATCTTTAATACTTTCTACAAAAAGGATTTGGTCAAAATCTACTTTGATGTGTTTTTTATTGGAATTCACATAGAGGTGATTACTCGATTTATTTGGATCCTGAGAACTTATAGCAACAGTGGAATTAGTTGTAGGGGCAGATTGCTGATCAATGAATTTATTTACGGATTTTAAAAAACGTGTAAAGGTAATAGGCTTGACGAGATAGTCTACTACATTTAATTCGTAACTCTCGACCGCATAATTTCGGAAAGCAGTAGTGAAAATAATTCCAGGAGGATTCGGTAATGATTTTACAAAATCAATCCCCGTCAATACTGGCATTTGAATGTCTAAAAAAATCAAATCAATCGATTCCTTTTTTAAAAGATCAAAAGCTTCCAATGGATTTTGAAAACTAGCGACCAAGGATAAGCTAGGCAATTCATTCACATGTCGAGTAATCAACTTGATCGCCAAAGGTTCATCATCAACAATAATACATTTTATCAACTCAGACATCAAATCATATTTTAAAAACAATTATAAACTAAGTTTTTCTCTCCCTTGAAATCCACATCCCAATCGAATACCATAGAAGAGGATCTGTGGAAATCCGTGTCCTAATCCGTGTCAAAAAATCAAAACTCAATCTCCAACACCAAACTATAACTATCCACCTCATCCATCACGACCAAACTATGCTTTCCCCGATAAATCAAATCCAACTGCCGCTTAACATTCACCGATCCCATTCCTTTTTTCAAAACAATTTGCTCCTTATCAAGTACCGTCGGTTTGGTATTGAAAACTTTAAAATAAAGATGCTCATTTGTAGCTTCCAAATCAATATGGATCGTAGGATTTTTAAGATTGCCGCTGGCCCCATGTTTAAATGCATTTTCAACAATAGACAACAAAATTAAAGGCGCAATTTCTACTTCGGGATTTTCAATGTTTTTATTAAAAACTAAATCTAGTAAATCGCCATAGCGAATGGTTTCTAGCGCAATGTAGTTTTCTAAAAGGCTAACTTCTTTTCGAATGGGCACCGTGGGGTCACTGCATTGATAAAGCATGTAATCCAACATATCGGATAATTTTTCTACCACCTCAGGTGCATCATCAGATTTTTCAAGGCTAAGTGAATATAGATTGTTCAGGGTGTTAAATAAAAAATGCGGATGAATTTGTGCTTTTAAAAAATTAAGTTCAGTGGTCGCTTTCTCTTTTTGTAAAACTTCTAATTGATGCCGTTCCTCAGAACGCTCTTTCAAGGTTTTTATAATGAGCATGATAAAAGGAAATAAATAAACTGCTGGAAAATAGACCATCAATAAATAACCCGGATCGGTAATAATTTCCATTAGGGTCTCTTGCTCAAAATCTGTTCGAATAAATGGTTCCGCAACATAGACTACAGATATGCGGGCAATGACCATGAATAAAAAGGAACTTGCTATTAGAGAGATGATAAATTTTAAATATTGTTTTTTTAATAAAAGCTTCGGAATCTGATAATAGGAAAGCAAGTAGGCAGCCATCATCTGAGCTGGTAAAAGCGCCGAGTTGTTGATCAGCGAATAGCTAAATGAGCTATTAAAGCTTGCAAGTAGGCTAGTGGACAACAATAGCACTAACCAGAATAGCGAATGAGAAGCTACTCTGTTTTGTAATATACGATCGATCCATGTGTTTTGCTTTTCCATAAGAATGTCTAAAATAAGGATTTTGAATACATTATTTTGAAAAGATAGCCGAGGACTAATTTCCGCCCTTCTAAATCACCTTTCCGAATGATGAATAAGTTGACCTTAGGTTTATAGCTTTTGATAGGTTCGTATAGCGGATCGGTCGCTATTTTAAAAATGCACTGCTTCTTTCGCTTAGTTTTGAATCATCAATCTATTTTTAAACACTTCTCAAAAAATATATTCTTATGAAAGCTTTATCTTTTTTCTTTTTCTTTTTGTTGGGTCCATTATTTTTAGCGGCTCAGAATAATGATTGTCAAGCTTTGCTAAAAGCAGTAAAAGCGGAGCGGGTCGAGACGGTCAAAATTTTATTAAAAAATACAAATCCGAATTGTTCTTATCGAGGAGATGGCGAGCCACGTTCTCCACTTGGCGCGGCGGCGGCTAAAGGGAATGTTGAGATAGCGAAACTCCTTTTTGCTGCAGGTGCAAAAGTAAGTTACAAAGGGAGTGGTGATGCCAGTGCTTTGATGATTGCTGCTCAGTTAAACCATCGAGAATTTGTAGAATTATTATTGTCAAAAGGAGCGGATGTTAATCGAAAAGTTTCCGGAGATGGGACGCCACTCATGTCTGCAGCTAAAAACGGTCATTCTGATATCGTCAAACTTTTGATCGATAAAGGAGCGAATGTTGATGGTCGTGTTTTTCGAGATGGAACGCCATTGATGCTTGCAGTGAGAGGAGGTCATTCGGAAGTGGTGGCTTTGCTTTTGGAAAATGGGGCAGACCCAAATCGTGGTTCCGAAGGTGATGGTAATCCAATGATTATGGCTGCAAAAGGTGGACACCTTAGTTTGATGAAGGCGCTTGTAAAAAGTGGCGTAGATGTTAATAAAGCAGTAGATGGTGATGGGAACCCCCTGATCATGGCGTCTAAACATGGTCACCTCAAATTAGTGAAATACTTGATTGAAAAAGGAGCAAGAGTTGATGAATATGTTGTTGGTGATGAAACGCCTTTGATCGGTGCAGCTTGGTCAGGTCATCTTGAAGTTGTAAAGTTTTTAGTTTCCAAAGGAGCGGATGTAAATAAATCAGTTCGAGACGGATACAATTTAAATTCTGAACTTCGGTCTCCACTAAAAATGGCGAAAAGAGGAAAGCATCAAGATGTTGTCGATTATTTGATTAGTGTGGGAGCTGTGAAGTAGAAGGCAGAATTAATTCAGAGCAAGGATTAATGATTTTAGATTTTTGATGTAGTAAGAAGAAATGACCACCATCAAAATTACTATTCGTTAATCCTTGTTCTCTGTGTTCAACTCTCACTCCTTACCTCTAATCCTTATCTTCTAATTCAAAAAACTCATTCACCGGTTTTCCAAAAATTCTCGACAGCTTTAAAGCCAAAACCGTAGAAGGTACATACCTGTTCTTTTCAATAGAATTTATCGTTTGTCTAGAAACACCAATCTTTTTTGCCAACTCATCTTGCGTCAAATCTAAAATCGATCGCTCCACCTTCAACCTGTTTTTCATTTATGTAATTTTTTCAAAAACTCAAAAAATAAAACTTGGACGCTTAATAAAAGCCATAGAATTTGAAAATCACCATTGTCTTTAAAAACTGCTTCTCCAGATTGAAAAATAGAATCTACAGAATAATTAATAAAAGGTTGTAGCAATGAAAAGAAGACTCCAAATACAAAAGAAAAAGTATAGGATTGCATTCTGATTTTGGTAATTAATTCGTCTTCAATTTTTTCTTTTGAAACAGAAATAATCAAAAAACCAATGAGCATTCCGTATTTCGAAAAGATACGAATGGCTTCGCTGTCTGCTAGGAATTTATTTGAAAAAAGACTGATGAATGAAATGATCAAAATCCCAAGACCAATCTTTTTAAAGCCATTTGGAAGTTGATACTTTGAAATTTTCATAAGACTTTTTCTTTCGCATTCAAGAAGTGACTTCAAATTCATATGCTATTTTTTTACTTAAACTTGCTTTAAAATGTAAAATATACCGTCCTAATAGGAAAGTTTAGTTTACATAATGACAAATATACTTTACATTTAAGTAAATAGCAATATTCTATAGATTTTTAACAAACAATGGAAAAGGGGAGGAAAAAACGAAAATGCTAAGTTTAGTAAACCTAAAAGACGGTCCGTATAT
The DNA here is from genome assembly GCA_937921595.1 of uncultured Saprospiraceae bacterium. GTDB lineage: Bacteria > Bacteroidota > Bacteroidia > Chitinophagales > Saprospiraceae > JAHDHW01. Next base: position 12,995 of record CAKZTD010000448.1, on the reverse strand, counting down.
CTCGCTGATAATAAAAAAAAGCTCCAAGACCAACAAGCAAAAAGAATATTCCAATCACGAAACCCTCCGCATTGTTTTCTCGATAGACGGGTTGTGACGAAAGCTTGCGATGAGTCAGACTTTTGATCTCGATCATATCCTTTCCATAATTGAGAATCACTTTATCTGGAGCCTTTGTTTTTTTGATTTTAGCTTCATGATCTGCTTCGGAAATTTTCAAAGAGATTTTGTCTCCAGGAGCAGTTATCAATGCCCAAGCTTCGAGATAGCCGATATTACCAACTTCAGAAAAAGTCAATCCAGGATATTCGTTTAGCTTAAGATTGATTCGAGTTGGTCGATTACGTTTGTTGTAAGTGAAACTTGGTTGTTCCACTAAAGTGCCATACAAAGAGATTTGAGGAGGATCCGGTTTTAAAAAACTAAAGATTAAATAAATACCAAATAAAGCTAGAGCAATACCGAAATAACTTCCAATTCGGAGCCTCGAATTTTTACGCTTTTGTAGAAAATTGGATTTCTTTTTTCCGTCAATCTGCTTATGCTTTTTTGCAAGCGTTTCTTTAATGAGTTCAAAGTGAGATCCGAAACTATCCGCTAGAAATACCTTGCCCGTACCGTCATGTTTTAAAATGGCGAGTTGAAGAATAATGTCTTTTTTCTTTTGTCCTTTTTCTTCAAAAATAAAAAAGCCTTCAATCTCTCTATTGAGAATCGTTTTATTGTAAAAAGAACTACCGGTGGTAATGCCGCTTTCATCAAAAATGATTTTGTATAAAAAAGCAAGGTGTAAACAAGCTAGTCCGAAAAAGATAAAAAGACCACTTATCACTATTGGGAGTATTTCAAAGTAACCTTGGAAACTTAACTTTGGATACAAAAAAAGACCAACTACTGTAAAAGCAGTTCCCCCGATACCTAGGATGATTTTATTACCAGTAGAAGGTGTAATGGTCGTCATTTAAAAATAAATATTTATGATTCCTTCAAATCACTAATGATCTGAAAACACTCATAAACATACGGATCTTGTTGGATATTGTTTTGCCAGATTTTATTATTTTCAATCAAAGCGGAATCAGCAGTCGCAATATCTTGCGGTAAAAGCTGAACATTGAAGCCATCAATATTAGAAAATATATTTTTAAAATCAGCTTCCAATTGTAACCTTGATTTTTGTTGAGCTTTTCTAGTTTCGAAATTAAGGCTCACTTCTGATTGATCTTGTATTGATTTGATATGCTGTGCTTTTCGATCGGCTAATTGAAACTTAGGATTATCTTTTGTTCGCTCTTTGCTTTTGGCAATGATTGTTTGGAGATTAGAAATATTATTAACTGATTGAGTACAAGATTTAATTTCTAATTGCTGAGGAGGAAGTGCCGTTTTGTGGATTCTTTCACCAGACTCGACATAAGTAAAATTATTTGGCAAAATGATGTCAGGAATAATTCCTGTAAACTGAGGAGAGCGACCACTTGCCGAATAAAAAGTAGCGATTGTCATTTTAGAACTCCCGATTTCTGCTCCGGTTTCTTTATTTTCAAAAGTATAAAACCGCTGCATGGTTCCTTTACCACGAGTTGCATTTCCACCGACGATTACGGCCCGACCATAATCTTGCAAGGTACCTGAAAGAAGCTCTGAGCCAGAGGCACTTCGTTCATTGACCAATACGACCAAGTCGCCATCATAAGTAACATCCTGGTCGTTGACTTTCTGGATATTAATATCACCATCCTTAGATTTGGTTTGCATAACTACTCCTTCTTTTAAAAAATAATCTAAGATGTCTCTGGTTTCTCCACTGGAACCTCCTTGGTTGTTTCGTAGATCGATGATAATTCCTTTTACTTGATTTTTCTTAAGGTTTTGAATCGCCTGATAGACATGGTAAGCAACACCTTCATCGCCAATGTAAAACCTAGGAATTCGAATATAGCCAACTTGTTCATTAAGGTTTTGCCTTTCTAAAATTAAAGAGAGTACTAGGTCGAAACGAATCGCTTCTCGGGTGATTGGAACTTGCAAAGTAGTGTTTTGGTTTCTTCTGATGGTTAATTCCAAGGAAGTTCCTGCTTCCCCTTTTATCAAGTCGAGCACCTCGTTGATTTCCATTCCGAAAAGATCAACAGCTTTTTTGTTTCCATCCTTTAGGCTTAAAATCAGATCGTCTTTTTGTAAAAGTTGACCTTTCCATGCAGGGCCACTAGTGGTTAAGCCTTCTATTTTGGGATAACCTTTTTCAATAATGATCCGAGCACCAATTCCGACCAATGATCGAGTGTAATTTGCATTCCATTTTGCTCGTTTTTCAACAGAGAGAAACTCCGTTTGCATATCTTGGAGATTTAAAAAAGTATTCAAATATTGATGGAAACGTTTGTTAAGCGTATTCTTTTTGTACTGTTTAAATTCCAGAGCAATTAAACGTTTTTCTTTTGCAATGGCTTCTTTTCTGTTGGTTTTAAAAGTAGAATCAGAAGAATCCTTGTTGTTGGCCAATAGCTCTTCTAGAATACTCGCTTTTATTTTTTGTTCCCAGCGTTTTTTTAATGCTCGATCATTTTTAGAAAAGCCAATTTTATCAGGATTCGTTTCGAAAGTTGTGTCAGAACTAAAATCGATTTTTTTATCAAAAATATCCTGATGAAAGTTTTCCGCTTTTTGAATGCTTTGATTTAATAAGTGATTGGCTAGGTAAAAGAACCCAAACTCATCTTGCTGTAATTGATCATCGATATTGGTTTGAAATTGACTTAAAGCTTGAATATCTTTTTGGGTGAAAAATACTTTCTCTGGATCAAGTAAATTAAGGTAAGCTTCAAACATAGCCTTGGAAAAAGAATCGTCAATCGGTTTCGCCTGGAAATGATTTTCCTGAGTAGTTGATAAAACTTGCTTTAACAAATACTGTTGTTGAGGATCGGTAGGCTGAGAAATGATTTCAGAATAATCTGATTTACAATTTCCTAAACCCAGTAATAGCAGGAGTGCAAATAATAGCTTCATATTTTTTTTGTAGTAAAAGTAAATTTTATCCTACTACCAAGTTGTTAATGAAATTCAAACGGTAGAAAAAAAATCACTTCCATACTAAAGGACGCAGAGGGCATAAAGGAGTCGAAGAGCATCGTAGAGGAAATGGACATGAAGCTCACGAAGAAGAAACGAAGGGCATAGAAGAACAAAAACAAATCTAAAATTTCAGCACACGCCCCACTATTTACGTAGTGAATCTATCCCTATTTCGCTAAAGCGAAATCTATCCCTATCACAAGAGGTGATCTATCCCTCCTTTGACACCGCCGGCATCACTTTATTTAAATCATCCAAGTACAAAAACGTAGCATCCTGATTCGAAGAAGTATACATCGGTTTAAATTTCACACCCGTTTCGATTTCCTTACAAGTAAAAGAACTATTCGTATGGATATGTTGATTGTAACTTTCATCAAAGCCAGAAATCATCACAAGAATTTCGGCTCGCATTGCTTCCATTTCTTTGAGCGTCTTTCCATACATTGGGCTATCTTCTGCGATTGGATGAACGATCGTCCAGTTCAACGGAAACAAAACAACCTGATCTCTTTCCAATGGAAGATTGGCAAATTCTCGTTTAAACAAGCCATCTGATTGTTTTTCCAACCAGGTCATTGAGACTCGCGCAGAAAGATTGATGATTTTATGACTCCGAGGATTGACAATCCGAAATTGAAAACTTTGCATACCCCTATAGGGGGAAATTATTGCTTTCTTACTAAAACTAATATGAGATCTTGGTCTTGAAAATCTAGCAAAAAATAATCCTGTCACGAGCGCGAAAGAGATCAAGCCAATCATGGCACAAAGCGAAGAAACAAAATTTGCCGAAATGCCAACTGGATTGATTCCACCATAACCGACGGTCGTAAACGTTTGCACACTAAAAAAGAAAGCATAAAGAAAGTTGTCAATCCAAGACCCTTTTGGTACTCCATTGAGTTGTTCAATTCCGACGGCTAAAAACATACAGGCAAATATTGCATTGATGCCGATAATAAAAAGAAAGGTAACAAAAGCAAGTTGACTAGGAGGCATTCCTATCAAGAATTGGTAAGCATCCCAAGCTCTTCGCCCTTTTCGAACAATGTTAAAAGAGCCATCCTGAAGAATCAAACGATCTCCTGATGTAGTGATCCTTGATCCGAAACCTAAATCCTGAAAATTTGGAATTCTAGTAGCCATGATATATTTTTATTTAAAAATGTCCGAAGAAGAAAAAAATCTCACCCTTCATCCACAAGGTAAGAAAGGCGTTAATATTTTAAAAAGAAGGTATGATGTAATCCATGATTATATTTTAAAAACCATAAAAAAACGAAAAGTAATCAGCTATGAAAAATTATCTGATATGGCAATTCGAGATCTTTCTGAAACCTTTGATGGGAAAGTGGTCTGGTACATCGTTTCCGTAAAGCTCGATCTCGAAGCCAGAGGAATCATCGAAAGAATTCCCAAAACGAGCCCACATGAACTACGGATGAAAAAGTGAATTATGTTTTCTAACCATATTCAAAATTAGTATTTTGATTTGCTAATGATAAAATGCAGTAAACATAAGGATTAGCAGTATGTGTGGGTTGGGAATGGTCAAAAAGGTGGGCGCGGGTGACTGCTGTGCGCAGAGCGTTTTTTTGAGCTAGAATTTCCTAATACTTTTTTCAATGAAAAAAGTATTAGGAAAAATAAAAAATAGTTAAGTACTTAATAAGTTAAAAAGAATCTTATCATTTTGCTAACTTGTTCCATTGTTAGTTTCTTAACCAGCAACACCAATACCATGCTATCCATCATACAAACACCAACCAACAAAATCGAAAACAGCTTGGATTTTTATACTAAGTTGGATTTTAAAATAATATCAAAAGAAAACCCAGTTCTTCTTTCTGATGGTCATGTAATTATTGAGATCAATCCTGATCGTTTTGCCAGAGCAGGTGTGAAGCTCATTAATAGCTCGTGGAAATCTGAAGCAAAAGCTTTAGAAGCAATCACGACTGTTGTAAAAATAGAAAATGGTTATCTGCTAAATGATCCAAGTGGAGCCTGGATTTATCTTATAGAAAGCGAAACGATTCCTAGTTACGATCTGACAGGTATTGAAAAATCAGTACTGGGGAATTACGCTGGCGTGAGTCTCGAAAGTATTGCTATTGGAAAATCTTTGAAAATTTGGGAAGCCCTTGGGTTTTCGAAAACGATGGGTAGTGCTGAGCAAGGTTGGATTACCATGGAAAATGAAAATAAAATGGGCGTCAGTATCATGAAGCCAAATAGTTGTCCGCATCTGTTTTTCAATCCATCGCTCACTTTTTTTAATGGAAAAAATAACCCAGTCATCATAGAAAAAATCCGTTCTCTAAATATTCCAATCGCTGAAGAGGTCACCGCGTTTAATAAAGAAGGGAGTGTTGATAATGTGATTTTGAGAGACCCTGGTGGGTATGGTTTTTTTATTTTTAATGATTAAGAAAGAAGAAAATGAGTGGATGTAAAAAAATGACTGGATGAGTGAATGGCCTAGCTTAAAAGTTTAGAGAATATTAAATCAAACTGACTTTACTTAATTATTGGAAAGACAAAGTTGAAAACCAAAGGTATAAGATGAGCAGTTTGCCAAAGGCAATACACCTTATTCACTCATTCCTCCATTCACTCATTAAAAAGTAACTCATTCAAAAGGATCACTATACTTCTGGTCAGTCACCAAAATCTCATCCGTAAAAGTACCCAAGAAAACCACCAGCGCCGCTTTTTCTTCCTCTGTTAAATTCATTTGTCTCGGAGGGCCACCAACAGAATTATCAGTAGTCAATCGATCGTCCAAATTAGGATAAGCCTGAAGCCCACTGTTGTAGTGTTCAATCACTTCTTCTAAAGTTGCAAAGCGACCGTCATGCATAAAAGGCGCAGTCAAGGAGATGTTCCGTAGGGTCGGTGCTTTAAAGCGGAATTTATCTTCTTCATTACCGGTGACCTCCATAAATCCGAGATCATTTTCATCATGAATCAAACCATTATTTGAAGGAGAAGTATTTGCAAAAACAGCATTGGTATGACATTGATTACATTTCAAACCTCTTTCAAAAAATAATTCTTTTCCTAATAATTCTTGAGGGGTGAAGTTTTCAAAATCAGAACTAAGACCTTCATCATATTTAGAACTAAAAGCAGTCATTGAATTAATAAACTGCGTCAAAGCATTTCCAATTTTTTCTTTAGTAATCGTGTCGCTTTCAAAAGCTGCTTCAAATAAGTCCGGATAATAATCCGTTTCAGATAATTCAATTACCAAATCCTCAAAATTACTTCCCATCTCCAAAGAATCTTCGATTGGTTGCAAAACCTGTTGCCTCAAATTATTCGCTCTTAGGTCCCAGAAAAATCTACGAGTGTGTAAAGCATTTGCTAAGCCCATTGAATTTCGCCTAGTTGTCCGACCATCAAAGCCGACACTAAAAGCTAGGGGATCACTAAAACCATTTTCTTGAAAATGACAACTGGCACAGGCAACTTCATTATTGATGGATAGTTTTTTATCATAAAAAAGTACCCGACCCAAAGTCGCACCCTCGTCAGTGATTGGATTGTTACTCAAATTGCCGCCTAGAATAAAATTCATGACCGTCGTCTCAAAATGCGGAGGGAAGTTCAATTCACTATAATCATAAGGTGTTGCTGGAAGTACTAGTTTCGGTGTTTCAGGTATTGGCGTCTCATCTTCTTTTTGGCAAGAGAAAACCAAAACAAGCAATATGATTCCTATCAATACAAAAGTTCTTTTCATACCTCAAAAATACGATTTTATAGCTTAGGATTCAGCAAATAATAGTTTGTTGATTTTAGGCTAGAGATTTTTTCAGATGCGAAGGTTGATAATTCGCAGTAATGTCCTTTATTACAAGGATTTCATAACGACAACAAGTGACAAAAGGTCAGCATCAAATCGGAATTTATTATTTACTGAGTCCTTATCAGAAGCAAATTTATTTTTATCAATCGACTTGCGTATATTTATCAGTCAATTTTAATTTTTTTCAAACACAAACATACTAATGAAAAGCATATTTAATACCAACGACGTAGCTGAAACGATCACTCGTATCAAAAACCTCACTCCAAAGACTCAAGCTCAATGGGGAAAAATGAATGTTGCACAAATGCTCGCTCATTGTTGTGTAGCCTACGAAATGGCTTACACGAATAAATATCCTAAGCCAGGTGCTTTTAAAAAATTTATGCTTAAACTTTTTGTAAAAAATGCGGTCGTCGGACCAAAGCCTTATCCAAAGAATGGTAGAACAGCACCTGAGTTTATTATTGCTGACGAACGAAATTTTGAAACGGAAAAAGCCAACCTAATTGAATACCTGACGAAGACGCAGGAGCTAGGAGCTGATCATTTTCATAATAGGGAATCACATTCCTTTGGCCCATTAACAAAAGATGAATGGAATGTTTTATTTTATAAACATCTTGATCATCACCTGACACAGTTTGGCGTATAAGTCAAGTAGTCAAGGGGTAAATAAATGATCTAAACTAAAACCATGAAGCAGAACAAAATACTTTTCTTATTGATTCTATTTGTCTTCATTGGTTGTTCGAAGCCTGGCGAACTTTTCAAAGAGGCAACTTGCATTACCAATATTTCAACCATTGATGCAAATAACGGTTTGATCTCAAATCAAACGATCATCCTAAAAGATGGAAAAATATTAAAAATAGCCAAATCTAAAGATCTTAAATTATCTCCAGAAAATAAGATCATTGACGGTACCGGAAAATTTCTAATTCCCGGATTATGGGATGCCCATGTTCACTTTGCTTATATCGAAGAAATGGCCCCTTCGATGTTCGATTTATTTCTATCCTATGGAGTGACTAGTGTGAGAGATACAGGAGGTAAAATTGATTTTTTAAAAAAATGGAAAAACGAATCTACTGCTAATCCTACCACCACTCCACGAGTGATGATCGCCGGTCCTTTACTCGACGGAATGCCAAATGTTTATGATGGAAGCTCACCTGCTAGACCGCCGCTTTCAGTAGGCTTAGCCACACCGGAAGCTGCATTATTGGAGGTTGAAAAATTAGATAGCATTGGAGTCGATTTACTAAAGGCATATGAAATGTTGAGTCCAGAACAATTTTTTGCTATTGCAAAAAGAGCCAAAGAAAAAGGCCTTCCATTGACTGGACATATTCCATTAAGTATGGATGCAATCACTGCTTCTAATGCTGGGTTTTCAAGTATAGAGCACCTTCGAAATGTCGAAATGTCTACCGCAAAAAATGCGGATGAATTACTAGAGCAAAGGAAAAAAATGTTGGCTTTAGGAAAAGATGGAGAAGGATCAGTGCTTCGTAAAAGCATCCATGAATCACAAAGAAGAGAAGCTGTTTTAAATGCTGATGAAGAAAAAACTAAGGAAGTTATTACTGCTTTCGCAGAAAATAAAACTTGGCAAATCCCAACTTTTATGGTGATGACTTCTTTTGTAGATAAACCTTTCGCTTCGAAAGATTGGCAAGAGACTTTTAAATACCTGCCTCCTGATATCGAGAGGAAATGGAGAGATGGGGTTGCAACTGTTTTGGAAATGGAAGTAACAGAAGATCGAAAAATTTATAAAGATTGGTTTTTTGAGACGGTTGGTAAAATGAACAAAGCAAATGTCGGAATTATGGCTGGAACAGATTGCCCGATTTTTTACTTGACACCAGGGTATAGTTTGCATCATGAATTAATCGCTTTAGTGAAAGCAGGGCTGACACCTTTGGAGGCCATTGAATCTGCAACCCTAAGTCCAGCAAGATATTTCAAAATGGAAAAGGAACTAGGCTTGATTTCCGAAGGGATGTTTGCAGATTTAGTGATCCTCGATGCTAACCCATTAGACGATATTCAAAATACAAAAAAGATAAACACGGTTATCAAACAAGGAAATGTTTTGAATAGAGCAGCTCTTGATGAAAAGATGAAGCAATTGGATCAATAGTTGGTTTCAATTAGAGTGAAATTTAAAAGTATCCTCTTTTTTTCTTTGTGTCTTTGTAGCGAAAAAATAACAAATCATGAATCTCCAAAAGAATCTAAACGAACTCCTCGATGCTCAAGTCATCTCCCCTGAGACGGCAGAGGCAATCAATGAGTTTTATGAAAACAAAAAACCAGACTCCAATAATCGCCTCTTCGTTGTTTTTGGAGTACTTGGAGCGATCCTTGTCGGCCTCGGAATCATTCTTATCCTTGCACACAACTGGGATAATCTTTCCAAAGGGATCAAACTGTTTTTTGCATTTCTTCCGCTTTTGATAGGGCAAGGATTATGTGGATTTACTTTATTGAAAAAACCAGAAAGTACAGGTTGGCGAGAAAGTAGTGCTGTGCTTTTATTCTTTGCAGTAGGAGCGAGTATTTCTCTGGTCAGTCAGATTTATAATCTTCCCGGTTCAATGAGTACTTTTCTTTTGACTTGGTTGTTGCTTTGCATTCCCTTGATTTACATTATGAAATCCTCGATGGTTTCCTTGTTCTCCTTGGTTTGGATTGTTTGGTATACCGTGATTATTGGTTATGATGATCGATATAGAGCGGGCTCGTATTTACATTTTGTTTTTCTTTTATTGGCCATTTTACCGTATTATTACTTGATCTGTAAAAACAAAGCAAGCAGTAATTTTACTACAGTTCACCATTGGTTTATTCCTTTGTCGGTGATCATGACTTTAGCGAGTATTACTGTACGAGGCGATGGAGAAATCATGTTTGTCGGGTATATGAGTTTGTTCAGTGTATTGTATATGATAGGTGATTTTTCATACTTTAAAAAACAAAATTTATTTAGAAATGGCTATCGGGTATTGGGAGCATTAGGAACAGTAATCGTTTTACTCATGTTAAGTTTTGATTGGTTTTGGGAAGATTTGAGAACAATAAATGATCGGTTTTTTTCTACTGTTAATATTGCTCAGATTATAGCAGTAAGTGTGTTGGGTTTAACAGCTTTAGGTTTGTTTATCCGAGGATTAAAAGAAAAAGGATTAAAAGGTATTGAGCCGATCACTCCAGTGTTTCTAATTTTTATTATCATTTTTATAATTGGAATGTACTCACCACTTTCAACAATACTAATCAATTTTTTACTTTTTGGAATCGGAGTAATGACCGTAAGAAAAGGAATACGAGACAATCATTTTGGAATTTTAAATTATGGTCTACTCATCATCACCGCATTGATTACTTGCCGGTTTTTTGATGCTGATCTTTCTTTTGTTTGGCGAGGAATACTTTTCGTTTTACTGGGAGTAGGGTTTTTTATTACCAATTTTTATATGATTAAAAAAAGAAAAACTGATGGATTATAAAAAAGTAATTTTCCCCGCATTTATAATATTGGTATTGCTTCAATTGTTTGTTCCAGCGAGTATGATTTTTCAACAAGAGAATGTCATATCATCCGGTAAAACGTTTAAATTTAAAACTGCTCCTGTAGATCCTTATGATCCATTTCGAGGTAAATACGTTTCACTTAGATTTATGAATAATGATGTTGAAGTGGCACATGTTGAGGATTGGAAAAGGCATGAAAAAGTCTATGTTAGTGTTTCTGAAAATGAAAAAGGTTTTGCAATCATAAAATCAGTAAGCAAAGAAATACCTAATGATGGATCAGATTACCTGACTGCTAAAATAAGACGACTGAGTGAAAGTAGAATATATGTTGACTATCCGTTCGATCGTTTCTACATGGAAGAATCCAAAGCGCTGGAAGCGGAAACCATTTATCGAGAATCACGACGCGATACCAGCCAAGTCGCATACGCACTAGTAAAAATAAAAGATGGAAATGCCGTTTTAGAAAATGTCATGATCAACGATGTTCCACTAAAAGAAGTGGTCGAAAAGAGTAGGGCAGAAGCCGAATAGTTCTAAGCTATTCCTTTTCGAAACCAAGGGCAAAGTCCAGATTGGCATTATACTTTTTAGTGAAAACACTCTTTCAAGTTTAAAGCCGACTAAAGGAGGCTGTAACTTGGAAGTCAGGTATAATGCAAGTTTGTAACTTGCATGCCTAGGAATGAAGATGTAAATAAATTAAAATACCATAAATTGACGATACTCGACTTCCTTTGTCCTCTAGTTTTTTAGAATCAATAGTTCATAATTCCCACATCACAATTCCCAAATATTATCCACCCGATTGGCGTCCAACCTAGCACCAAAAGGATCAATACAAATATATTTCGGCATCTCATCAACAATGATTTTAAGCTGCATATTTTCCTGATCAATCTGATGAGATTTTAGATGTAGAATAGGATCATCATGCTTAAAATTCTTCGGATGTTTTTTAAACAAACCAATCTGTATCGGCTCATTCAGATCAATCTGTTTTGTAGGTTCCAAATTGTTTTCTTCAAAACGTTTCGCGTTAATATTGATGGTGATTTCAAATTGATCATTGCCCAGTTTTTTAGTATCAGTTCCTTCAATTTTTAAATTATAGGTAATCACTTTTTTGAACCAGTCATCAATGAGCGGGTGATATTTGGTTGGACTAAGCTTGTAAAACTCCTCTAGTAATTCAAGAGAAATTAAAGTCGGTTCAACTTCTTGTCTATGTTTGTCTGTCAAATTTCGAATAGCAATATTCACTTTTTCTTCACCAATCAAATCTTTCATAGCAAGCAAAATAATTAGACTCTTTCCATAAGATAAATAATCCTGCCCACCTGCTAAATACAAAGGAGGCTCCGGATCAGCACTCATAGCCCGACTTCTAAAATACCTTCGATTTGAAGTCTCACTCAATTGCCAAATAGCACCTTTACCATAATGTTTTTCCATGACGACCGCTTCTGTATATTTTGCAAGCCCCTCAATAAAAAAACTAGCTCCTTCAATTTGTTTAGGTAAAAGAATACCGCCCCACCATTGATGTGCCACCTCGTGAATCGTGCGTTTTGCAACTAAGTCAAAACCATTTGGATCTCGATTGTCAACTAGGTACATTCGATTTTCGACCATACTAATTGTTCCTGGCATCGCTTGACCACCAAAATTCCAATGTCCAGGAATTTCCGCAATCCTTAAGTGGTCTAATGGATAATCGCCAAAGTTTTTAATGCAATAATCTAAAGTAAGTTTTGTGTTTTTTTCAATAGTTTCAACATTGTAATCATGGCCTGGGTGAAAGTATTGTTCAATTGAAATGCCTAGATGTTTTGTCTTTTTAGTTTGATATTTTGCAGAGAAGTAACCAAGCAAAGGAGTGACTGGCCCATTAGTTTTGTAATGAAAAAAAATGCGATCATTCTCCGTCCATTTCCGGATTAAATTTCCTGGAGCAAGTGCAATTTGATCTGCTTGCGTAGAAATGATGGTCTCAAAAGTAACCTGCCCAATGGAAGCCTCTTCAAGGTGAAGATGATCTTCCGTCGCCATTTCTTCTTCACGTTTGGGTAAACCACGTTTCTGTCTTTCGAAATTATCTTTGATCTCTTTGCTGCTCCGATAAACTAAAGAAGGACCTAGTGAAGTATGGATGATGTAAGAACCATTGTGAACCAAAGTTCTTGGTGTTTCATATCCTTTTTGTTGGTGGATTAATTCGAAAGAATGTTTCAGTCGTTGGTTCGGTAATAGTGGCTGGTCTAACTGAAATAAATAAGTCTCAAAAAAAGTATCATGTTCTATAAGTGTGGCATTTTCAAGAGTAATATTTTTTACTTCTTTTTTAGAAGTAATGAATACCTGATTGACAGAAGTGTTGTTTTTGTTTTCTAATAAATAATTTACTTTGATGTTGTATTTGTCTTCATTTGGAAAAAGATGGACTTCTGATTTTATGTCTACTGGAAACAGGCGAGGAAGTGATTCATGTTTTTTAAACTTTCGTTCATAAGCTTCACTAAAATCTAGTCGTTCCTTTTTAGATTGATAATCT
>CAKZTD010000447.1 GCA_937921595.1 uncultured Saprospiraceae bacterium | reverse complement strand
TTTTCTAGCTTTCCAGGTTTTTTGCTTTTAAATTTTAAAATAAAAAGTGCCTTCTTCGAATCATGTGTTTTTACCTGTCCTCTCGTCCAACTTGTAGATACTAATCCTTGCTCTTTTTTAGAAAAATTAAAATGTTCGTCGCTCATGCTTTCCAAAACTCCAGCTTCTGTTCCTATCAAATCCAAAACCTCTACATCAAAATCAAAGGTTAGCTGATACCCTAAAATATTATCAAATCCATTAGAAAAAATTGGAACTTTTATTATTTCATCTTGCTCAAATTCAACCACCGGTGTTGTAAACATCAAAGCTTCGGACTCATTTCGATCATCTCCTCCCCCATCTGGAATAAATTCAGCTGGATTAGCATTTCCATTTACATCTCCGATTTTAATTCCAACAAAATTTGCATTATGGATATCCGCTTCTAATTGATCAATAATTAAACTCTCTGGAAAAGTTTCTAAAAATGGATTAGCAGGGTCTGGAAATATATAAGCTCCAGAAACAAACCTCCATGAAGTATTATCCGTAAGTACAGTATCTATTTCAAGTATCAATCTTCTTAGTTTTACCAAATCAAAAGTTGAAACACTTCCTGAATGATTTACATCAGCTGCGATTATTTTATAAGGTGAATTAAATGGCTGAATTCCTAAAACATGTCTTTTCATTAATACTAAATCAAAAGTCGAAACACCATTCCTGTCAAAAACATCTTTGTTTGGTGTAATTTCATAAGCCCCTGCTAGTGGTAATTCCGTAAATTCAAAGTATCCAGTATCATCAACAGAAACACTAGTTTCAACATTTCCACTTAAATTTAGATCTACTAATTTCACTGGAAAACCATTTTCATTTTCAATATGTCCAGAGATCATCGCAGTAGGTTCTATACAATACCCATCATTATTTTGGACATTAACGATGCTTGTACAATAAGCACTATTTCCAGCTTCATCCGTAACAGTCAATGTAACCGTTTGATCACCTAAATCATTACACGTAAATATTTGAGGGCTTACTTCAAGTACTAAATCTTGAGCAGTTGTACAATTATCATAGCTACCAAAATCTATCATTTCAGGTGTGATTTCTACTGTTCCATTCATCCCAATTGTTACATTGATTCCACCTGGACAAACTGGAGTTGGAAGTTTAGCATCCACAATACTTACAGTTCTAAAACAAGTAGAAAAATTCCCGCAACCATCTGTTGCAGTATAAGTAATAGTATGAACTCCAGGAGGATAAAAACCACTTGCATCCGCTCCATTATTTGTAGCGTATGGAGAGTCATTCGTGATATTCAAATTCGTATTGCAATCTGTCGCAATCGGCACACTTAAAACTACATTCGCACCACTACAATTTGCAGCATACATTCCAATTATAGTATCTGATTCACAAGTAATAATTGGTGCTAATGTATCAATCACATCGATCACTTGAACGTCGGTCCAAAAACCATTATCAGTTCCATCATTAGGATCATAAGTACACCATTCATAAACAACCCAGGTCCGTAAAATGCGGTAACAAGAAGGAGCTGTTGAAATGATTTCATCTGTGTGATTAAAAGAAACATTTTCACAATCATCATTGATAAAGATAGGCTCTCCAGTAATAAGAACACTTGTACTATCTCCACAAATCGACGTCACATAATTATCAGGAAAAATTACATTCAATGGTGTATTATCCACCAAGGTGATTAGTTGTGAACAGAAACTAGAATTTCCAAAAGCGTCAACAACTGTCCAGGTTCTATTTACTGTCCCTTCGTTACAATCATTTAAATCTATAACGTCGAAATAATAGATGGTATCAATTGTACAGTTATCATCGACAATTGGAGCACCTACTAAATTAACATCAGTAAAATCTTCATAACAACTCAAGTAAACATCTGATGGACAAGATATTGCAGGATTAATCATATCACTAATCATTGCTGTTACTACACATTCATTTTCATTACCAGCAGCATCCCAAACTTTTAAAGTAACATCAATTGGCGAGTTTTGAATATCAGCGCAATCAAAATAAACGGAAGAACTAAAATTGATTCCATCTCGGCTAACTGCAATATTTGTCACTCCACAATTATCATAACTTCCATCATCGAAAATATTTGCATCAACTAGAGCATTTCCAAAAACAGATAAATTTATTGCTGTATTGTAGTCACATATTAGTGTAGGTGGTACGTTATCAACTACAGTAACATTCATGATACAAGTTGAAATATTTCCGCAATCATCTTCTGCTGTATAAGTAACAGGGTAAGTACCAACCGGTACATTTATAAAAGGACCATAACCTGTTCCAAAAGCCCAACTTGGAGTGATGATTACATTCGAACAATCATCTGTTGCTGTAGTGGTAAAAAGATTAACGGTAGCATTGCAATCGTTTTGTAAAGTCCCAACCGTTAAATCTGCAGGACAAGTAATTTCGGGAGCAGTATTATCTTCTACATTTATAATTTGAACATTTAAAGTAAAATCTCCTGAGCAATAATCGATCACTGTCCAAGTACGTAAGACACGATAAGATCCAGGCCCACAAAGTGGAACAATCTGGTCTGTAAAAGAAACAATCAATTCGCATGGTCCAGTATTATTAACTGGAATTCCATTGATTGAAGGTTCTCCACTTAGAGATAAATTCGTAGGATCCTGACTGCAATCTAGTACAGGCGCAGCAAAACCATCGCGATGTGCAGGAAACGTAACATCATCGATAGTTACCCGCTTCAAATAAATCATTTGAATACAGGTGTTCTCATTTCCACTCTCATCTTGAACTGACCAAGTTCTTTGGATTTGACTGGTAATGGTGTCTGAGCCATGCACTGCAAAGCAGGCAAGATCCATGAATTCATCATTGTAAGTAAAATCAGTATTTGCAAACACTGTACAATTATCCGTGGCCGTTGGATAACCGATAACAGATGGATCTACTGATTCATTACATAAAACAGTTGTGTCGCTACATACAATTTGAGGACTGATGTAGTCGCTTACGAAAATTAGCGTTGAGCAATTATTGCCATTATTAGTTTGTGTTACGGTAGCTGTCATAGTGAGTCCGACATGCGCACATGTCAAAGTATTTCCTACTGAATTACCATTGGGATCGGTAATATCAACAGTGAAATTAATAGGATCACAAGAAGGGTCCTGAAGTAAAATAAGTGGTGTGATGGTAGCTTCTCCTGAAGGTCCAAGAGAAAGGCTTAAATTGCTTTTACAAGTAACTAAGCAAGCAGATAAGATAGTTGGGAATAATAGCAGAGAAAGGACCAAGACAGCGGCTACACTGTTGATTTTTTTGAAGTCGGTTCTGAGCGAACAGATTTTAATCCATGCAGATGGAGTAAAAATCATCAAAAGGATTTGGTCGAAACTAAAAAGTCCTTACCACACTAATTGAAAGTGTAATAAAGCAGATTAGCATTCAAATGATAAAAAAGAATGTTTCCCTGAAGTGTTGCTCAGATAATGTAGTGTAGTTTGTTTTGTAGAAATCATGAAAAACAAGCGCCTCAATTCCTGTTTTTCGGTTTGAAGTCGAAATGGTTAGTTTCTTCTTCTGCCAGTGGGGGATTTTTTTTGGTCGTAAGTGGGGGTGGTTGTAATCTTGTAAATAAGGAGGGATTTTTTATTGTAAGTTTTGTAAGTTTGGCATGTTTCTTGAACTATTATAAGTGTCTTTAAAACTAGCCGATTTGGTTTTGTACGTTTCCTAAGTACCTTACAAAGATAAACTTTCTTCTACCTATTCACCATACCCACTTACTGGTATTTTATTAATATAAATATTTTAATATTTATTATCTACTAGTTATCAATTCTTTAAAATTCAATTTCCCAATTATTTTTCTTCTCGCAATTCATTAATCGAAATACTAGATTAATTAATGTCTTTTATTGTTTAATTACCTTTATAAAAGGGAATGTAAATTATGATAGATTAGTTTGTCTTCGTCTGCAGAAGAAATTGCAAAGGATTTCATATCTCACTTCTATTTAGAAAAGTGATAAGACATTAAAATAGATTGGAGCTTGTTAAATAAAGTATTCAAGAAAATGAATTACCTAAAACTAATTATGCTTTAGCGCACTTTAAAAAAATGTAATAAAGCTGATTAGTGGTCAGTGAATCTAAGAATGATTCACTGATGTCTTGCCCATATGAAATGAACAATTAATTTTTCTATAAAATCATTAGACAGAAATATTTATAAGATATTCTTCTTAAGACATCTCAAAATATTCAATACAATTTCCTCAATTAAATTGTTTATGAAATTTCATGACATCAAAATAACGTATCAATATTTTTGCTCCGTCATTTAGTTTTGAAAAACAAGCGCCTCAATTCCTGTTTCTCGATTTGAAATCGAAATGGTTAATTTCTACTTCTGTTTTGGGAGTCTTAATGTAAGTTGGGGATGGTTGTAAATCTTGTAAGTAAGGAGGGATTTTTTATTGTAAGTTTTGTAAGTTTGGCATGTTTCTTGAACTATTGTAAGTGTCTTTAAAACTAGCCGATTTGGTTTTGTACGTTTCCTAAGTACTCTGCAAAGATAAAGATTTCTCACACTGTTCACCATACCCATTTATTGGTATTTTATTAATATAAATATTTTAATATTTATTACCACCTAATTAATAATGCCTTACTTTTACTTTTCACACTATATCTTCCATTAACACCTAATTATTAAAAAAAAGACTTTAATTCGACTATGTTATAGTCGTTTCTGGTTTTATTTTTTTTGCTAATGATGTTTGACTTCTATAGAGGTCTCTTATTACATACATCTGATCGAAAACGCATATTGCATCTTTGATGCATATTCTTTTTAAGGTATTACTAACTTAGTAGTTAATTTTATTTAGCAAAATATTTTTTTGAAAACTCCTCCCCTTCTGATAATCGATGTTTTTTTAATTAGTTTTTAAAACCCCTAAATATTGGCCTTCCCCTCGGGCTAATATTTTTTTTTTAAATCCAGATAAAGACAAGACATACCTACAACCTTTATATAATTCGCAAAATAAGTGTTGACTGATAAAAAATATTGAATCACGAATGTTCAATATCCAATAATGAATCGGGCATCATAATTCCGTCTAATATTAGAGTGAAATTCAAATTTATAAGTTTCATTAAACCCCATACCCAATAAACTAAACTCTACTCAATATTCATTATTGATTGACTCAATATTCATTACTTTTCCTGATTGCCTTAAATCAGACTCTTCTTATTTTACACTGTATTAAGGTATCCTAAATAACACATAATCACTTTTTATTATAACTGGAATAATACTTGCCCTTATTCCTAAAAGTAGAGAAGCCCCCCTCTAGCAAATGTAGAGAGAGGCCATCCCAAAAACCAATTGATAAAGGACTTCTTTAATATCTTTCTAGAGTACTTCTCTGCTTTCTTTTTCTTTCGAAACTTCAACAGTTAATACCCTTCTGTTTTTATTTTCTATATTTCATAGAGCGATCGTAAGCTCCTTTACCTCTATTAAATTCAAAGTTAATCGTGATCTCGTGAGATCCTCCGTTGTATTTTTGGAACTCGCCCATGTATACGTCATAGGTATAGATAAACTGGAGTGTATTGTATTTAGTCCCAAGGATAATTCCAAGGTTTCCACCAGTACCAGCTCTATAAGTCAAACCTGTCATTAATTGTTCCTTTAAGAAAGAAGCAATTAAATTTACATCTGTTTGAATTCCATCAACACCTCTAACTTTTTTAACTAAAAGAGATGGCAATAACTTTACTTTTGATTCTGCTACATCGAATTTTCCACCAACGTTTGCAGTAAAAAGTTGGAAAGGACCTCTAGTATCTTTACCTGAGATTTGATCCAATTTTCCACGGACTAAACCTGGAGAAGCTACACCAAAGAAAATACGATCTTTATAGCTACCATAAACTCCTATGGTTGCATCAAATTCTGTTTGGCCATCAATAGCTCTGTTCACGACATCATCATCTACATCAAAAAGCACACTATTTACGACAGAGTTATCAATAGATGTTTTGTGTACTTCCGTTGACATTCCAAAAGCCATATCAAAGTCATTGACTTGGTATTGAAAAGCATAAGAAAGCTGTCCACGAAAACGAGTCAAGCCAGCAACATTTTCTGTATAGATCATTCCTCCAAGTCCCAAACGTTTTCCAACTGGACCATTGTAACTTAGTGCATAAGTTTTTGGTGTTTCTGGAAAATTTGTAAACGATGAACGGATGTTGATAAACACATCATGGTGTTCTTTATCAAAACCTGTAGCTGCAGGATTAATCAATACTGGATTGAAAGTATAATGCATAAACACAGCCTCTTCCTGAGCAATAGAAACATTGCTGAAGTAAGCGACCATAGCGAGTAAGACTAATATTTTTTTCATTTTAATTTCCTTTAATTTGTTTTCGGGAATAGATTAATTCTGATCTCTTAATAAAGTGAAGGCACCTTTAAGCTGTTTGGTTTGCCCATCTTCCTGGTATTCTAAAACCCAGAAATAACCGCTCTCTGGAAGTAAAGTGGTACCATCTTGTTCTGTACCCATCCAGGAATTATCATAGTTGTCGGCCTCATAGACCATTTGGCCCCAACGGTTGAAAATTTTAATGTTATTATCCAAGCCTTCGACACAGCTTATGATCAGCTCATCGTTTTTACCATCATTATTAGGAGAAATTACTTTTCTTGCTTCGAGACATTCACCTTGAATATCTAGCGTAATTGTCACGATTTGAGAACAACCTTTTTCATCTGTAACAACTACAGAATAAGTTCCAGCAGGTAATCTCGTAACATTTGGAGTAGGATCTCCTGCCGCTGTATTCCAGATATAAGTGTAAGGAGCAGTTCCTCCAGTAACTTCAGAAGTAATTGATCCATCAGCAGGACCAGTAGGATTAGTTCCTGTCAACACAACAGATAAAACATCAGGTTCTCCAAGCGTAACCGTCTCAGTTGTTGTTAAACCAGAGATAATGTTATCAACTACCGTCACTGTGTATTCTCCAGCTCCTATGCTAAATATTACATTTCCAGATTGACCACTATCCCAAGTCACCGTATAATCACCAGAACCATCTTCAACAAACAATTCTATTTCTCCATTCGCTTCACCATTACAATCAGGTTCCATGAATTCAAAATCTAAATTCAATCGGTATGCAACTAAATCAACGGTTATCACTTCGATACATCCATTTTGATCAGTAACTGTTGCAGTATAGAATCCTTCAACTAAACCACCTATTGTTAGGGTGTTACCTGTAAAACCATTTGGTCCAGTCCAAGTCACTGACTCAAAGCCCCATCCTCCCGAAACGCTTAATTCAATTAATCCGTTTGCATCATCATTAGTTGGTCGTATGGTATTCTCTAGAGTTGCTACCCAAGCCTCTGATGGTTGATTAATTGTAACTGTTGTTGTAGCTGTATTTCCAGCATTATCTGTAACGGTTACTTCATAAGTATCAGCACAAAGATTAGTTGGATTTGGATTTGTTGAACCGTTTGGTCCCCAGATATAAGTATATGGTGCTTCACCTCCAGTGACTTCTATATCAATTGATCCATCACAAGCATCTACACAGCTTACATCTTCTGCTGAAGTAACTTCTATATTTAGACCAAGTTCGACAACAAGTCCAGTTAATACTTCAATACATCCATTATCATCTTCAACAGTAACGCTATATGATCCACCAGGAGGGTTTTCACATAAACCAACAACATCTTCACTAGTTGCCCCTGTACTCCATGTATAACTATAAGGTAGAGTCCCTCCTTCTACAGAAATATCAATAGAACCATTACAATTAGCTCCAGTAGGATCTGTATTATTAAAAACCAAACTACCTATAATAATTGGATCAGGTTCCGTAATCTCAAAAGGGAAAAGTAAATTCATCTGTGGTGTTCCAGAATCCTG
>CAKZTD010000446.1 GCA_937921595.1 uncultured Saprospiraceae bacterium | reverse complement strand
ATCAATACTTAGTTTTATTTTCTTTCTCTGCCCATTTGTTGAAAACAGGGAGTGCATCTTTTCTTAATAAACGAACAAATGTTATATCTCTATTTTCAAACTCTTTATCTAGTTCATCATAGATAAATTGATCATCGAAATTAATTTTTGCAGCATCTTTTTTATCGCAAGCAAAATATACCATTTTTGGTCTAGCCCAATAAATAGCTCCAAAACACATTGGGCATGGTTCGCATGAAGTGTAAATAACACAGTCGTCTAATTGAAAGCTTCCTAATTTTCGGCAAGCATTTCTGATCGCCACTACCTCTGCATGTGCCGTTGGATCATTCGTCGAAGTCACTTGATTAAAACCTTCCGCAACTATTTCATCATCTTTTACAATCACACATCCAAAAGGTCCACCTGCATTTGAATCCATTCCTTTTTCTGCTAAATGGATGGCTCTCTTCATAAAAAATTCGTCGCGATTTGTCATATTGTTGTTTTTGTTTAAAATAGACATTGCTTCGTCTATAGATGAAGACAAGTTTGGAAACTTGTCATGATTATAAATTTTTAAGTCAGACTCGTTATCTCGCTCTAAACTTAAAAGAGTAATTACTTTTTAATTTTATTGATCTGCTAAATTAATAATCTCCAATAAAAGTTTCGCCAATTCATCAATCTCCTCTTCGGTAATATTCAAAGGTGGAGCAATCCGTATGCAACGTTCGTTAAATAAAAAGAAATCAGTGATCAATCCTTTTTCAGTACAAAGATTTAAAACTTTCAAAGCAAATTCTTCCTCACCGAAATCTACGGCCATCAAAAGACCGGCAGCTCTGACAGCTTTGATTCTTGGATGTTTAAACCAGTTTTGCAAGCGTATGGATTTTGCTTCAACTTGCTCGATTAATTGTTCTTCTAAAAGTACTTCCAACATCGCTTGTCCTGCAGCACAACTCAGCGGGTGACCTCCGAAAGTAGAAATAAAACCAAGGATCGGATTTTTAGAAAGAACTTCCAGAATATTCCGATCAGCGATCATCGCTCCGAGTGGAAGTGTTCCACCTAATGCTTTGGCCAATAATAAAACATCTGGTACTACTCCATATTTTTCGAAAGCAAATAAACTTCCAGTACGACCAAAGCCGACTTGAATTTCATCAAAAATTAAAAGTGTTCCGGTTTCATCGCATCGTTTTCGGAGGGCTTTCAGATACGCCTCCTCTCCTATTCGAATCCCTGGAGCTGCTTGAATCGGTTCCGTAAAAACACAAGCTGTTTGCTTCGTTATTTTATCTAAGTCCTCAATTTTATTAAAATCAATATATCGGATACCCGGCATCAAAGGATAGTAACCAGATTTATACTTCATCTCACTCATCAGACTCATGGCTCCATTCGTACTCCCATGATAAGCTCCTTTGCAAGCGATGATCTCATGGCGACCAGTATATCTTTTGGCCAATTTCATTGCTCCTTCCACTGCTTCTGATCCGCTGTTGGTATAGAATACGCAGTTCAGACTTTCCGGCAATTGATCAGCAAGTAGTTTTGCATATTTGACTTGAGGAGATAAAATAAACTCGCCATAAACCATAGGATGCAAATAAGTAGCGGCTTGATCTTGAATGGCTTTTACAATTCTTGGATGACTATGACCTAATGCACTTACGCATATTCCTGCAATCGCATCGATGTAGCGTTTTCCAGATGTATCATAAAGGTAAATGCCTTCTGCTTTTTCAATTTCCAACATCGTCGGAAAAGGACTCGTTTGACCTACATGTTTTAGAAATAATGCTTTTTGACTCATGTATATTAGGTTAATTAAGTGATCAAGAGAACATTTAACAAACCTCAAAGATGATTAAATTATTCAATTGAAAAAAATCAATCAAGGGTAAAATACTGTATTTCAAATGGTTAAGATCATTTGAAAATTAATTTTAAAAAATTATATACTGCCACACAACAAATAAAGCAAATTAAGAGTTATAAGAGTGTATTTATTAAAAATTAAAACTTTCCAATATAGCATAAAATTTACTTTTAGAATATCCATAAAAAGATTAACCAGAACAGATGCTCTAATCATCTTTTCTTAAAAGTAAAATTGTTATGCACTCTACAGTTCAAAAATTTTCCAGTAACCGATTTGATTATTCCAAAAACCAGTCAACTAGTTTTGACAATAGATTCGTGGATCTAAACCCTCGAGGTTCATAGGATCAAATTCCCCCGCAACGCTCGCTGTTCTAGGTTTATAGGCTAGGCAGCACTCACTATAAATCCCCCAAAGTCCCCCAAACCGTTTTTATAAGTAAAAGAATGAGATTAAAAATTTTGAATTAAGAATCCCCTGGCCCCCAAAACCGTTTTGCCCCCTGTTCTTAGTTCTCAATTTTTAATTATTCATTCGAAATAAGTATTAAGTAGTAAGCCCCCAAGCTAAATAGGTAAAATTTTCATCCCCCAAAACCGGTCAAATGATAAAGACTAAATGAAAATTAACACCCCTTGCCTATTCCCCTTAACCGATTTTATAAAATTAAAAGTACGAAATAAGTAGTCTGGTTTTCCGGACTGCTTATTTCAAACTTTTGATGTTTTCTTTCCTAATTTAAATCATCTGCCACTTGCTTTTCATTCTTCTCATGCTGCTCTTTCAAACCATCCGGAAAAGGAAATTGACTAAGCCAGTCCTCTATCGGAAACTTGTCTTTGTTTAGTATAGCCGATCTTAAATCTTCCACATATTTCAAATCCCTATTTTTTCTTAAAAGGATTTCTGAATTTTCATCTTTTATAAAATGACCATGCCCTGGTATCAAGTACTGGATTATATGGTTTTGTAAAATAGTATCGACTTTATGGAGTGTCTCAATATAGAATTCGCTACTGAAGTAGATAAATGGAAATTCTAAATCACTTAGGTAATCACCAGCAATAAAAATTCCTTCGGATTCAACAATGGTAAAAAGCCCATCATCGGTATGTCCAGGTGACAAATAAAAAGTCAACAGCTCCCCTTCTATTTCCAATTGCTGTTCGTCTTCAGAAATCATAAAATCAACTTCTGGGTAAAGGATAGGATAAGATCTTTTTAAATAATGTTGTTGGTCGAATTGATGGATCTCTTCAAGATTTTTTTGCTTACGCAAGCTATTTTGAAAACGTTCGGATGCAATCACCTTCGCTTCTGGAAATAATCCATAAGCAATAATATGATCGTAATCGGAATGAGTAAAAAGTAGATAAA
The DNA here is from genome assembly GCA_937921595.1 of uncultured Saprospiraceae bacterium. Classification (GTDB taxonomy): domain Bacteria; phylum Bacteroidota; class Bacteroidia; order Chitinophagales; family Saprospiraceae; genus JAHDHW01. Next base: position 20,155 of record CAKZTD010000446.1, on the reverse strand, counting down.
TGGATTTTCCAGAATGGAATTCATCAACATGGTCGCGGATAAATTGAACTTCTTTTGGCAACCAATTGGGATCTACTAAAAGCAAAAAACCACCTGCATCATAGAGCAAAGTATTGGTCTGATAAAGTGCACTTTGGAAAAGTGTCAATTTAGAGTTTTGAAAAATAATCATGTGCCCACTTCAATCTGTTTCTTCATATCTGCGATGATAACTTCCGCATGAACTCGGGTATTTTCAATAAAGAATTTACTAGTTTGTAATCCTGCTACATTGACTCCGGCCATATACATTCCGGGGATATTGGTCTCTAGCGTTTCTGGATTATGAACGGGTGTTCTATAGACATCTTCACCAAATTGGATACCACAACGGACAAAAAATTCATAGTCAGGCTTATATCCTGTCATGGCTAAAACAAAATCGTTTTCGATACTAACTCCTCCATCCTCTGTCTGTATAATCACCTCACTATCAAGTATTTCTACAATGTTTGAATTATAAAAAGCCTTGATTGACCCTTCTTTGATTCGATTAATAATATTCGGTCGAATCCAGTATTTTACACTTTCTTTAATCTCTGGTTTTCTGACAACCATGGTCACTTCTGCTCCTTTATAAAAGGTTTCCAAAGCTACATCACAGGCAGAGTTTCCGCCACCGACGACAATAATCTTTTGGCCAACATAATTATGAGGTGAATCGTAATAATGTTTGACCTTTGACAATTTTTCACCAGGAACATTTAGTGGTCGGTAGTTATCATAGAATCCTGTTGCCACTACAATTTTTTTACTGTAATAAGTCGCATCAACTGTGATTGTTTCAAAGATCCCTTCATCATTTTTATCTATCCATTCTACTTCCTCGTAAAAGCTAATATTGAGTTCCCAGGTTTCGATGACTCGTCGAAAATATTCCAAAGATTCAGCCCGAGTTGGCTTATCTCCATGAGAGATGAAAGGAATTCCTCCAATTTCCAATAGGTTTGAAGTACTGAAAAAAGTCATGTTGGTTGGAAAATTAAAGATAGAATTCACCAATACTCCTTTTTCAATAACGAGATAATTCAGGCCTTCTTTTTGGGCTTCGATTGCGCAACACAGACCAATTGGTCCTGCTCCTACTATGATGAGATCGTATACTTTCATTGATTGATTAAAAACTTCTAATGCCAAAATAATTCACCCAAGCTGTGGTCGGGATACTCCGTTGATCTTTCTAATATAATATGACCTATAAAGAGGCCTATTTAATCTTTCCTTTGCGGATTAATTTACGAATATCGGTAAAGCGATTAGAAATGACAAAATTAGGGGAGAAAATATATTTTAATCCTATTTAAAAGTTCCTTAAAAAAAATCAGGAGTTGACTCAAAGCCAACTCCTAATAAATGCTAAATCAAAATTAATTGATCTATCAGTCTATATGTTTTACACACAAATTATTTGTTCAATACTTTGATCGACATGCCAGCAGGAATATTATCATTAAGCATCATACTATTCAATAAAGCAATTTCCTCTAAACGATCATCAGGTGTATTGAATGATTTTAAAATATTTCGTAGAGCACCAGAATTTCGAACCTTCACCACTTTGATACGATCTGGTTTTACGTTGATTCGAGCTGGATCAGTTAGCTTTTTAAAATTCCGCATGGTATTTTCAAAAGTCCCCGAGAACGTAAAATAATCGGTTCCTTTAGTCACTCCTAACAATTGATAAATAATATTATCAGCCTGATAGAAGTAAGTTAAAATTTTTAATTCTGGAGATTGATTCCCACTTTGGTCAGCCTGAGAAGGTTGACTTGCTTCCATTCTTACTGCTTTATAACCTCCAACTGTTTTATTTTGAGAAGTATTTAAAGTCAATTTATTTTCAGAAATAAAAGTCTGAGCAGCTTGATCTAAGTTTTGTCCTTGAGCTAATTTCAAAACCATCATTGCTTTTCCTTCCTTGTCCCCCATCTGAACTTGAGAAGGAGAATTTACCAATTGCCAATTTTGAGGTACTGGAAATTCAAATTTCAATTCAGGGTGAAAGAATTTGTTATCCGCTTTATATCCTTGACGAGGATCTTCACCATAGATCAATCCATCGATCATTTTCAAATAACTATCTCTGTTTACATGGTATTTTTTACCAGGATCTTTAGCCTGCCATTTCTTAGCCATCTGACCTACTTTAGTAAAACGGTCACCTGGATCAGGGTGTGTAGAAAGCATGGTAGGAGGGCCTTCAGCATCTCCACGCATTCTTTTAAGTGTGTTGAAAAAGTTTGCCATTTCTTTAGCATCGTATCCTATCTTAGTAGAATATTCAACACCTAATTTATCAGACTCTGATTCATTGGAACGACTAAATTTAAGGAATAACAAACCTAAACCTTGTTGAGCAACATCCGCATAATTTCTAAACTCTTTGGAAGCAATAACACCAACGATAAATCCTGCTTGAGCAAGCATCTGTTTAGAATATTGACGAGCAGAGTGACGAGCAGTAACGTGGCCAATCTCATGCCCAAGTACCCCAGCAAATTCAGCTTCGTTATTAAAATGTGCCATGATCCCACGAGTGAAATAAACATAACCTCCTGGCACTGCAAATGCATTAATAATTGGAGAGTCAAGAATTTTAAATTCGTAAGGTAAGTTTGGACGGTGAGAAATAGCTGCCATCTCTTTTCCTTTTTCATTGATAAAGGCTTGCATGGCTTCATTCTCATATTTACCATACTGAGCAACCACCTGAGGATCGTAACCTTGCCCCATTTTGATTTCTTTCTCAGTAGACATTAAACTCAGTTCTTTTTTCCCAGTAACCGGGTTACGAGAACAGGTAGGCAATAATATGGTGGCTAGTAATAAGGCTACCGCCATCATAATCGGTGAAAAGCGTGACTTTTTCATATTTTGTGTTTTCTTAATTTCTTCAAAAATAGGATTCAGCGTCTACTTGACCTAATCCATGCTTAATTATTTGACTACTTTTTCTGTGGGAAGTTACTTTTTTTTGATTTTTGTGCTTTGAAAATAACACTTTTTTAAGGATTTCAGGAGTAATAGATGGAATGTGTGGATGAGTGGATGGAAAAATGAGTGAATGGGGGTGGTTGCGGAAAATAGTTGGAATTGAATTTTAGGAATCTGGATCGTACTTAGTTTTTTGATCATTTTTTACCGATCTCCTTATTTCTTGACCTCAGGAATTGCCCTCTTCTCATTTCTAAAAATTCACTAGCTTTGCGTTCATGTACGATTCGTCGAAACAACTCAATATTCTATTTCTAGCATCTTGGTATCCAAATAAGATAGAGCCACAAAATGGCAACTTTATTCAACGCCATGCAGAAGCGGTTGCCTTGAATTGTCGAGTTGCGGTTTTACATGTCCTTTCGATCAAAGGCCACAAGGATTTTGAAATTGAAGCGAACTGGAATAATAACGTTTTCGAGGTTGTGGTTTATTTTGACAAAACCAGTTCCTATTTCCCAATTCGAAAGATCAGGAGGTATTTAAAAGCTCAGGAAAAAGGTTATGATTTTATTGTAAAAGAAATGGGGAAGATTGATTTGGTTCATCTCAATGTTTTTTTTCCAGCAGGTATTTTTGCTTTGCGATTGAAGCGAAGGAAACAAATTCCGTTTGTGATCACCGAGCATTGGACTGCATTTTTAAAAATAAATCCTTATAAATTTAATTGGTTTGAAAATTATTTTATCAAAGAAATTGGTAAGGAGGCATCTATGATTTGTCCAGTATCTGAAGACCTTCGGAATGCGATTAATGACTTTGGTATTGATGGCCCTTTTCAAGTGATCCCGAATGTGGTGGATACTATGCTTTTCAAAAATAATCCTAAGAGAAATGCAAGTGTGATAAAAATTCTTCACGTTTCGACTTTATATGATCAACATAAAAATGTAAGTGGTTTTTTAAATGTTATAAAAAAATTGCAATCGGATCGCTCAGATTTTAAAGTAACTTTAGCTGGAAATAAATTTGGCGATTTACATTTTAAAAACCTGGAACGCCTCGAAATCAAAGATGGCTTGGTTGACATTTTGGAAGAAATTCCGATTGCTGCAATTGCTGAACTGATGCAAGAACATCACATTTTTGTACTGTTTAGTAATTATGAAAACTTACCTTGTGTCATCTCTGAAGCACATGCATCTGGTATGGTCGTCATCGCTACGGATGTTGGTGGCGTCAGAGAAATGATTGATGATAAAAACGGTGCTTTGATTCCTGCTAAAGATGAAACTGCTTTATATCAAGAACTTCAAAAAGCAATGAATAAGCTAGCCAATTATGACAGCATTCAGATTCGAGACAAAGCGGTGAAACGTTATAGTTATCAAAGTGTTGGTGATCAATATTTGAAACTTTATCAATCTGTATTAAAGAGCTAGTTTATGCATTTTGGATTTACCATAATATATCAAAATCTTAAAAAACAGCAAAAGAATACTGAAGCTTCTGAGCATTATTTTGTATTCCCATCTAAGGATGGAAAATCAAGTTTTAATTTTTATTATTTAAAAAATGAACGGTTTGCTGAGGATAAATTATTTTCAGAAAACACGCCATATATTTTCGGGATTGACGGAGTGATTTTAAACAAATCTAAGCTACTCAAAGCCTACGGCATCAGCTCTTGGGATAAACTTTTTTTACAACTTTTCGAAAACAAAGGGCCTGATTTCGTCAATGAATTGAATGGTGAATTTTCAGGTTTTATATTCAATAAATCTTCTGAACAATTATTTTATTTCGTCAATCAAACTGGTTCAAAAAAAGTATATTATCATCACGATCAAGCGATGTTTATCCTGGCTCCTTCTTTGCAAAAGATTTCTAATTTTCTAGGTAAAAACGACAAATCTATTTCTCTGAATCGAGACGCAGCCTATCACCTACTTACTTTTGGAGGAATGCCTGATAATGCGACTTTGATGGATCAGGTTTTTCGATTATCAGGAGGAGAATTTCTATTATTTGAAGCCAATAAATTTCAATTAAAAAAATACCTCGATTATAACGATACTAAAATCAATAAAGACTCTGAGCAAAAAGTTATTCAAGATCTGGAAGATCAATTTCAGGCAGCTTTGCATTTAGAATACCAAAAAGAACCAAAAGATGATCAGGATTTCTTGGCCACATTAAGCGGTGGACTCGATTCGAGAATGAATGTTTTTCTTGCAGCAAAAGCTGGTTATCCGATTACCAATCTTTGTTTTTCGCAATCAGGGTATGATGATGAAAAAATTGCAAAAGACATCGCAAAACATTTAAATCAAGCGATCACTTTTATTCCGTTGGATGAAGGAAAATATGTTTTGGATTTCGACGAGAACATGAATATTTATGAAGGTCAAATCTATTACACCGCTTCTGCGCATTTTAATTATGCAATAAAAAAGATGGATATAAGCCCATACAGCTTGATTCATTCCGGGTTACTAGGTGATGGTGTATTGGGAACCCATATTACAAAACCATATACTGCACCACCTGATTTCCATTCTAAATTAACGTCAAAAAAGCTCTTTCATAAAGTAGAAAGCTCAGTAAATCAATTGGCTAAAAATTATGTTTCCGAAGATGTATTTAATTTGCAGCAACGATTTTCCAATATCATCATCTCAGGAGCCTGGGCCATGGAAAAATATGCTTATCTCCTTTCCCCATTTATGCAGCCTGATTTTATTCGGACTTGTTTGAGCATGCCACCAGCTTATAAATATCAACAAAAGATCTACATTAAATGGATTAACAAATTTCATCCTGAGCTCACCCGTTTCAAATGGGAAACAACAGGAATGAGACCTAAATATATTTGGCAGAAAGCTTTGAGTCGTTACCCGAAGAAGGTTAAATCAGTGTGGTATCGTCTAAATAAAAAAAGTCATAAATTGAGTATGACTCCTTATGATTACTGGTGTCAAAACAGTAATGAGATTCCTGATTTCATGGAAGCTATTTTTAATACTAAAATCGAATTATTAAATTCAGATAAAGAACTTCAAAAGGATGTTGTTCTTCTTTTTAAAAATGGGAATATTGTAGATAAAATATTAGCCATCACTTTATTGGGAGGCATTGATTTATTGAATATCAATCCTTAGTATACACAGGTTTAAAGGCTTAACAAAAAAGCAGTCTTACTACAAGTGTTGATACTCAGAGAAACCTACAAGCTAGGCTGTTCAAAAGTACGATATAAAATGAAGTCTCTTTTTCGTCAATCCTTTTTGTTTTGACACAAAAAGGACCAAAAACTCAAGGCTGTATACTTTTTTTTAATGCAAAAATTAGTTCAAGATCCAGACTTTGCCTTTGGTTTCAGGAAGGAATTAGAATAAAATAGTAGTACCAGTAAATAATAAAAATGCTGACTCTTAAGAACGAAAATATAAACACTTGAATGTAATTAATTTCATACAATCTTTTCTTGCACGAAAAGGCTTAGCGGTGATGCTTTCTGTTTTTCTAGGAAAGCTGATCAACTTCCTGATCATGATCGCAATCATCCGAATTCTCGACAAAGGTGAATTTGGATTAATTGCTTATGCCTTAACGGTTGTTTCGTTTTTCGCACCATTTGTAGGTGCTGGTTTGCATCAAGGATTTTTACGATACGGAGCATTGAGTCAAGGCCAATTAGATAAAAAAGTATTGTTTGATATCACTTTAAAAAAGGGATTCAAATATACGGCATTGATGATTGTGCTTTTTATAATAATAAGCCCTCTCCTGAGCATCAAACTATCAGGATCGATTTTGTATCTTTTATTAATCGGTTTTCAATTACTGGGACTTTTTCTTTTTCAGATGATTCAGATTTATTGTCGGATGATCCATCGCAATAAATTGTATGCAATTTTAGAAACGAAAAATAATTTATTGCTTTTGATTTCTAATATTGGAATGGCTTATTTCTTTGGTGGAATGGGCTATGTTATCAGCATCATTTGTGTTCCACTTTTTATGGGACTTTATTATTTAAAAAAATTAAAACTTTCTCCGATCAATATTACTAAGCGTCGTATTGAAAAAATCAAATCGAGTTTCCCTTATGATTTTAAAGAGCTATTTTCTTATGGGTTATACACCAGTGCCGGAGGAGTCATTTCGCAGTTACTCTTTGCCATCGATATACTTTTGATTGGAAATATACTCACTGATTCTGCTGAATTAATCGCTCAGTACAAAGCCTCTAGTATCATCCCTTTCAGTCTTTTGATGATATCCATTGCAGTAATAACGACAGACTTTGTCAAGCTTACTAGCGAAGCAATCAAGGATAAAAATGTTTTAAAAAACTATTACCTCAATTATCTAAAAATCTTCTCCATCATCAGTATTGGAATATTTCTATTCTTTTATTTTTTCTCAGAACCTTTACTCAGTATTTTTGGAGAAGATTACAAAGGACATGCTCGCTTGATGAATATTTTCGCGGTGGGTGTAATCGGAGGTTTATTAATTCGAATACCGATGGGAAATATGCTTTCTGTCATTGGTTGGCCTAAAGTCAATGCCATTTTTTCTGCCATCGTTTTGGTTGTAAATTTGATTACCAATTATTTTATGATCAAATGGTATGGAATTGAAGGTGCCGCGATTACGACTTCGGCCTTGATGTGGTTTTCTGGATTTTTGTCTTTGGGAGCTTTTGTTTATTATTTGCAGAAGTGAGGAGTGAGGCTCTTCAATCGCATTAGAAGAGCCTCACTACTAACGCCTAAATATCCCGTTCCTCTTCCACAAACTCTACCCCATATTCTTTCAACTCTTCCAACACAGGATCATAGACTTCTTTCATCACTGGGATGTTCACCCCTTTGGCAGTGATTCGACCTTCCATGACTAATTTTACAAAAATCCCCATAGGAACGCCTACTAATTTTGCCATTGCAGTATCGACAGAGTTATTACCTTTTAAAACTAAAGTCGAAGTCAATTCCTTCGTTTTACCATCCAATTCGTATTCAAATTCATGGCGCATGATGATCATATCTTTATCATCCTCTTGGAGTTTCCATTTATCTAATAATAGATTTTCAAGGATCAGTGCAGGTGTCGCACGAGACATACCGATTCGCTTATTTCTAAACAATCCAAGCCAATCTAATTTCCTCATGACCGGAGAGAAAGGGCTCTCACCAAGAAAATCTGCAATTCTTTCTCGAACTGATCCTGTACCTTCTCTTGGTCCGAGATAAGCTTCCATCAAAGAATGATACGTTAAATCTCCAGACTCTAAGATTGGGTAAGAACCATCAGTCAAACCAATTTTTATTAAAGCATTCCAAGCATCACAGAAGCCTTCATTTCGAATCGTTCCTCTCAAAATGTTTGGAATATCAGAAAGTCCATAAATGTCTCGATATAATAGCGAATCTCTATTCGCATAAACTTCAAATTTCCCCATCCCTTTGACATCGATCATTCGATACTGTTGGAACAATCTATTGTAAGGAATATATTTATATTTTCCATTTTCTAAATACTGAGCAGTTCCCTGCCCTGCCAAGACTACATTTCTAGGGTTCCAAGTAAATTTATAATGCCAAGGATTGTCATCGCTTTCAGGAGCAATCAAACCTCCAGTGTATGATCTAAAAGCGGTCAGTTTTCCTCCCTTTTCTTTAATCTCATCAATCTTTTGCTTGGCAGACATATGATCAATCCCCGGATCTAATCCCATCTCTCCCATAAAAATCAATTCTCGATCTCTGGCTTCATCACCAAGACGATACATTTCTTTTGAAACATAAGACGCTGTGATGAGGTGCTTCTTGAGTCGAATACAATCCTGAGCGACTTCCAAGTGTAAGTGAGCAGGAAGTAAAGAAACAACAACATCTGCTCGCTCGATTATTTCCTTTCTATCATTCACTTTTGTTACATCCAGCCAAGTTCCACGTCCAAGAGGATGATTGTTGACTTTTTGAGTTGCCAATTCTGGATTTGCATCAGCGACGGTTACAAACCATCCATGTTGCTCCGCTTTTGAAAGCACATAATTAATTAAAGCTGTTGCAGATCTACCTGCGCCTATAACTAGTATATTTTTCATAAGATGTATTTATTTTGAAAGGGCAAATTTATTCTATTTTAAGTATAAAGTAAATTTGTTGAGTAAAATCTATTCATAATAAGTATAGTACGGGCGAAAAGTATTTGGGATACCAACATTTTAATCTATTTTTAGTATAAAATTACGGTACACTTTTTAATGCCGATATAGAAATGAAAGAATAAATAAATGAAGGAATGGGTGAATGCCCTTCAGTATGTAAAATAAACAAGCTTTGGACTTATTATTTAGAGGAAACCATAATGATTTTGCAGTACTTAAGCCAAGTTAAACCATAATGATTTTAGCGGCTTATTCGAGTATAACTTTTAAAACTATAGATGAAGAAACTTACAGTTAAAACAGAGATCACTGTTTTTGAATCAAAAAAAGAATTACCTGAAGACCATCAGGAGTTACTAAAACTGGCTCATAAAAGTGTAAAAGACGCTTATGCTCCTTATTCGAAGTTTAAAGTCGGAGCAGCTCTCCTTCTAGAAAATGGTGAATTGATTGGTGGCAGTAATCAGGAAAATGCAGCCTACCCAGTTTGTATTTGTGCAGAAAGAGTGGCTTTATCGGCCGCTGCATCTCTTTACCCTAAGGTACCTGTTGTTGCAATTGCTGTTACAGCGAAAAGCCATCGAATCAAAATCAAACAGCCTATCTCTCCTTGCGGTACTTGCCGCCAATTTATGTCTGAAGTAGAAGATAAGCATCAACAACCTTTTAAAGTGATTATGCAAGGAGTGAGCGGACCAGTCTACGTTGTGGACTCGGTGAAGGATCTTTTGCCTTTGTCTTTTGATGCTAGCTTTTTGTAGAAAATAAAAAACACCATGACCGAAAAAGAAAAGATGCTCTCTGGGCAATTATACGATGCTTCTGATTCTCAATTAGAGTTCGAGCGTCTAGATACCAGAGAACTCTTATACAGCTTCAATCATAGTCGACCTTCCAAGATTCCTTTTCGAACGGCTATGTTAAAAAAACTTTTTGGAAAAACCGGAGAGCAAATTTATATCGAACCCATCTTCAATTGTGATTACGGTTATAATATTAATGTTGGTGAAAATTTCTTTGCTAATTTCAATTGCGTAATTCTTGATGTCATGGAAGTGAATATTGGAGATAATGTGATGTTTGGTCCGGCGGTTCAGGTTTATACAGCTACTCATCCTCTTGATCCGGATGAACGTCGAGTGATGCTGGAATCTGCGAAACCGGTTACCATTGGGAATGATGTTTGGATTGGCGGTGGAGCGATTATTTTGCCTGGTGTGACGATTGGGAATGGAGTGACGATTGGTTCGGGAGCTGTGGTGACAAAGGATGTTCCGGATAATGTTTTTGCTGGTGGGAATCCTTGTCGGGTGATTAAGGAATTGAAGAAGGGATAATTCCGATGTAAAATCGGGAAGGGATAGATTCTGACTCGTCAGAATAGTGCTTTGTTCAGACTTGACTGTCTCTAGTCTGAAAGGATAGATTGCCTGCGGCAATAGTTAGGACTGAGTGGTGAAGGGTTTTATTCTAGTTTTAGATCCCAAATTCTGATAGTTTGATCATTGCTGACACTGACCGCGACTTTATCATTGACTGGTGAAAAAGCAACTTGACTAACAACCTTGGTATGCCCTTCTAGTTTACACATTTCTTTTCCATTTTTTATTTGCCATAGCCTGACTGTCTTATCGCCACTACCTGATAATAAATATTGTCCATCAGAAGAAATCGCAATAGATCTGATCCCTCTAGTATGTCCTTTTAACACTTGAAATTTCTTTCCAGTCTTAGTATTCCAGAATCTTATCGTTTTATCTTCTCCTGCAGTCACTATAAATTTACCATTTGGAGCAAAGACAATGGATCGAATACTATGTGTATGCCCTTTAAAAGTGATCAACAATTTCCCCGTTTTGCTATCCCATAATTTAGCGGTCTTATCTAAACTACCTGTCAAAAGGTGTTGGCCATTGGGTGAAAAGGCTACATCTGAAACTTCAAGATTATGACCAGTCAAGTGGAGTAATCTATCCCCACTATCTATATCCCATAAGATGGCAGTGCTGTCAATACTTCCTGTCAAAATATATTTTCCATTTGGAGAAAAAGCAACCGAAGAAACCATTTCTAAATGTCCTTCAAATTTTTTCAGGAGACTACCAGAATTTGCATTCCATAATTTAGCCGTTTTATCTACACTACCAGTCAATAGATATTTCCCATTGGGAGAATAGGCTGCTGATTGAACATTACCGCTATGACCAGCTATGGTTCTGATTTCTGTTCCTTTCATACTAAAAACGCCTAGTGCATCATCGTTATTTCCGACAATGAATTTTGATCCATCTGGTGAAAAAGCGATGCATTTTTGAAAACTGGATCTATTGATTTTCAGTCTTTGGTTAGAGGTGCAGGAATGTTTTAAAACAACCGGTTCTTTTGATGCACTTAGTTTAATTTCTTCTACTTGCTCTGGCTCGATTGCTATACTGATGGATTCTTCTTCAGGGATTGGCTTGACATCCTCTTCCTTAGGAATTGAAGCAACTGGCTCTGTTTCCGATTTATTAATTGGTGTAGATGCTGTATTTGTTTCTTTTTTTAAAACAGGTTTACTTGGTTCGGATGCAATGGTTTTCTTTTCTTGAATAGCATCTAATTTTATCGGCTCTTCTTTTTCTGAAAGTGCTGATTGTGAAGTATCATTATCGTTCAAGACATTAGTTGCTGATTCCTTTGTAGAATTAGCAGGACATTTCCAAATGCCGAATAGGATTAACAAAAGAAGGAGGAGTAAAGATATGAAGTATGTTTTCTTGCTTTTTTTTGTTTCTTTGGATTCGTTTTGATTCATTTTTTTGTTTTATTTCGCAAGTTCGGAAACCTGCTTTATTCGGATGTTTCAAGTTAAATTCGATGATATCGAATGTTAAACTTAAAACAGTATTTTGATCGATTTAAATTCCTTCTAAATCTTCCGGCGTATCAATTCCCTTCGATTCGTATTCCGTAATTCCAATGGAAATAGAATAGCCATTTTCCAACCAACGTAATTGTTCCAGTTTTTCTTTTTGTTCTAATATTCCTGAAGGAAGTTTTATCAATTCCAAAAGCGTTTTTCGATCAAAAATATACATTCCAATGTGGCGATAATAATCATGATTTTTCAACCACGCTCCTACTTCGACTCCTTGTTGAAACGGAATAGCTTGACGACTAAAATACAATGCCTTTCCATCTTTATCAAAAACCGATTTTACAACATGAGGACTAAATAAATCATCTTGATCATCTATCTTTTTTACCAAGGTTCCAATTTGAGCATCTTTAGCTTTTTGAAAAGAATCGATCAATTGGTCAATCATTTTTGGAGGAATAAATGGCTCATCTCCTTGAACATTGATGATGGTTTGAAAATCTGAAAATTGTAAAGCTACTGCTCCGCATCGGTCGGTCCCACTAGGATGTTCAGATGAAGTCATCATAGCCGTTCCACCAAAAGCTATTACGTGATCGTATATCCTTTGGTCATCAGTAGCGACGATAACTTGGTTTACTAAATTCGCATGATTTACCTGTTCAAATACTCTACGAATCATAGACTTCCCATTGATATCGACCAAAGGTTTTCCAGGAAACCGAGTTGAGGCATAACGGGCAGGTATGATGGCGAGGGTTTTCATATTGTAAAGGTAGAAGTTTATTATTGTTTAGGAATTATTGATCCCTCACTAGTTATAAGAAGGTTAATGCCTGACTGATTAACAAATAAACTACATAATTAGCTGTTTTAGTAGTGTTTTAGTAAATTTGTATCTTTAGTGAAACACAAACGCTGTTTTTGAGATAGGTTTCCAATACCCGGATCAAAGACAAAAAATGACTCAAAACTATGAAGAGAGCTGTTCTTATCTCTTGTTTTGTATGCATATGCTCTTTTTTAAGTGCAAATGTCGCTAATGATAGTATTAAAACTACCGGTGATAGCATACATTATTTAACCCAATTAGATACGGTATTTTTATCTTTTGCTGCTTATCAGGAAAAGGTGTTTTATCATTACATCGCTCCTAAGCAGACCTTGTTTTCTTTGGCTAGATTCTATGGATTGAATGTAGATGAATTGTATTATTATAATCCTTCTTTGAAAGGAAATAGCATTTCAATAGGTACCGAAATTAAGATTCCGATTCCAAATAAGTCGATTATTCGTTTTAAAACCGAAACGTTTGACGAGACAAGGTTGGTCCCGATTTGTTATACCATTAAGAAGGGAGACACCATGTTTAGTATTGCCAAAAAGACTTTTAAAATGCCAATTGATACCGTTATGGTTAGAAATAATCTGACTTCATTTACACTTTCTCTAGGGCAGGTACTTCAAGTTGGTTGGATGAGTATTGATGGAATTCCGGAAACCAATCGAAAATTCCGAGGTCATCCAATTTGGAAAAAGAATGATTCGATGCGAAGAAAGTACAATCAGCATCGTGAAGTGAAAAAGGAACATGTCCAACGAGGTGTTGCTTTTTGGCAAAAACAAAATAGCAAAGGAGGAACAAAACTCTATGCATTGCATCGTACTGCACCACTTAATTCTATCATAGCAGTTACCAATCCGATGAAGAAACGAACCGTTTATGTAAAAGTGATCGGTCGAATGCCTGAAAGTGTTTATGGTGATAATGTAAAAGTGGTGGTTTCTTCGACTGCTGCAAAAATGCTGGGCGCTAAGGATGCTAAATTTTATGTTCAGGTTCGATATACGAAGTAGATATTGTTATGTGCTTATCTAGCTTTATAGTCAAATAATTAAGTTGTGATACACTTCTTGGGTAAAGATTTGATTTTCAGCATTTTACTCAATACTCTTTGTCAGAATGAGCAAATGATTGAATGACTGAATTTCAGGGAAACTCTAAGTCCAAAACTTATTTCTTTTACATTTTAGAGGGTATTCACTCATTTATCCATTTACTCATTCGCTCATAGCTACATTGACATTCAAAATGTGTATAGTAGTTTACCACATAACAATATTTATTTATAAATAAACTTCATTTTCCTCTCCTTTTTTCTCTTTTTTATCACAGAACAAAATACCTTTGTACCCGTTAGAATTAACTTAGTAGTATTTTAAAACCTAATCAAAAGGTATTAAACCAATATTCATGATTTATAATAATATTTTAGAAACTATTGGGAACACACCATTAGTTCAAATCAACAAAGTCTGTCCTGATGTACCGGCCAGAGTATTAGTAAAAGTAGAAACCGTCAATCCTGGTAATTCTATTAAAGATAGAATGGCACTCAAGATGGTGGAAGATGCGGAAAAACGAGGTGACATTACTCCTGGCTGTACGATCATCGAATGTACTTCTGGAAATACAGGAATGGGGATCGCAATCGCCGCTTGTGTAAAAGGCTATAAATGTATTTTTACAACTAGTGATAAGCAATCCAAAGAAAAGTTTGATCTTTTAAAAGCACATGGAGCGGAAGTCATTGTTTGTCCAACTAATGTAACTCCTGAAGATCCTCGCTCCTACTATTCTGTAGCGAAACGATTGAATGAGGAGATTCCAAATTCTTACTGGTGTAATCAATACGATAATCTTTCCAATCGCCAAGCTCATTATGAGTCTACAGGGCCAGAGATCTGGAAACAGACTGAAGGAAAAATTACACATATGGTCGTTGGTGTTGGTACAGGAGGTACAATATCTGGTACCGGTAAATATTTAAAAGAACAAAATCCGGATATCAAAATCTGGGGAATTGATACTTATGGTTCTGTTTTCAAAAAATTTCATGAGACTGGTGAATTCGATGAAAAAGAAATCTATCCTTATATCACTGAAGGTATTGGAGAAGATATCATTCCAAAGAATGTAGACTTTAGTGTGATTGATCATTTTGAAAAAGTATCTGACAAAGCTGGTGCAGTAATGACTAGAAGATTGGCTCGGGAAGAAGGAATGCTTTTTGGATATTCGGCGGGTTCTGCATTTGCTGGATTGAATCAGCTTAAAGATAAATTAACCAAAGACGATGTAGTCGTTGTCATTATACATGATCACGGTAGTCGATATGTTGGAAAAATATTTAACGATGACTGGATGCGAGATCGTGGATTTTTAGATGATGAATTGAAAGTTAAAGATCTGATTGCCAAAAAAGACAGCAAAGAATTCCTTTCTGTTGCTTCAGATTCAACAGTGAAAGAAGCATTCACAATGATGAAGGATCATGACATCTCACAGATGCCTGTTATGAAAGATGAGGAGATCGTTGGATCAATTACTGAAAGTGCGGTTCTAACGTATCTTTTGGAAAATCCAATGTCGAATACAGAGAAAAAAGTGGAGACGATTATGGATGCGGCCTTTCCTATTGTCAAAGCGGATTTGCCTTGTCGTCAGTTGTCAAAATATATTAGTAAAAAAATTCCTGCGGTACTTGCTAAAGATCGTTCTGGTCGTTGGCATGTGTTGACGCAGTATGATATTATTCAGGCGGTGTAGTTTTTGACCTACGGTCAAAAATACATTGTCAAGATTTTAAAGACGCTCTAGTTTGGTGAAATACCGAACCAGAGCGTTTTTATTTTAGAAATATTTTCATCTTGGCTACATTTACAATCTTGTATTATTCGAATATCCACTTACAACCAATCCCAATCAGCTTTAAACTTGAAATAGAATTTCCAAAAAAAAGCGCAGACAAATTACTTGCCTACGCTTTTCGAAACACTTTAAAACCATTATTTTTAACTATTAACTATATCTCTTCATTTCTTAATTTACAGTGATCGTATATTGAGGAGTTGGGTTCATTGGACAGAAGTAAACGTATTCACCTTTAGCGAGTGTTACTTCTTTTGAAGATTCTGTTTTACCATCTTTTACCATTTCTTGCACGTATGCATTCTTGATATGATTTGCTTGATCAGTTTTTCCTTTTGGAGCAATTACAAATCCTACGTCATGACCAACACCATTGTTTGATACTTCAAAAACATAAGTTGAACCAGCCTTAAGGTTAAGGCTCTTAGTCGTGAATTCTCCTTTCACTTGCTCTAGTTTGATCGTCTCTGCTTTAGTCATCATTTTATCAGCAGCCATTTCCCCGCCTTTTTTTGTCATTTCAGAATGCTGAGCAATGGATACCGTGAATATGCTCATTACAAATGCTAAACTTAAGATTATTGACTTTTTCATTGTTTGATTTTTTTATAAATTTTAATAAATTATTTTTTAAAAATTGGTTGGCGGTAAGACCAACCACAGCTTTTGGGTACTTTTTTTGATGGCCATCTAGCAATTGATCGACAGCCATCTTTTCGGTTTGAGTCCGGGTTAGTGATTGCTCACCAACCCGGGCTTTAGGAAAATCAGGTACATGACCTGAAGGGGTTTTGAGTATCAGTAAATGTTACAATACCGAACTTTAGGTAATTATGCATTCGCTGTTTCCAGACTTGGCGCCGCAGGAAAATCGATTGCAAATTGTGTGATATTATGTAGGTAATTGCTAATTGTTTTATCTCCAATAAGGACTACTGTATCTACCAGGCTTCCTTCATTATAACCTGCTGCGAAAAAGTTTTCTGTAGCTTCTACCGATACTTTTCCTTTATTGTTGACCACTGCCGTTGTGAATTTTGCAAGTGCATCAAATTTAGCATCAAAAGAAATAGAACCTCCTCTTATTTCAAGAATTTGATCTTCTGTAAAACCGTTCATTTTTCCAACGGCCGTGTGTGCTGCTTTGCAGTAATTGCATCCGTTGATTTGAGAAGTAACGAGATTTACAATTTCTTTTTCTTTATTACTAAGACTAGTTTTTCTATTTTGAAGGGCAAGATAATCTCCTAATGCCGTTTCACTTTTTGTATAGTAAGCGTAAAGATTTGGAACGAATCCTAATGCACCTTTAAGCTTATCGAAAATAGTTTGATTATTTTCTGAAACATCTTCTCTTGTAGGGATTTTGAAATTTGACATTGTATCTATATTTTTTTGTTAAAAGATTAATTTTTATTTACAATACAAAGATGCAGGCAAAGTCGACCTTCATGTTAGGCGATACTTCCCTTGGAGTTATCAATTTTTCCCCAATATGATTTTTTGTAAAAAAAAGATGTTTTAGATGAAGGAGTAAGGTCCGAAGGGAGACAAATGTGAAGGAGTGAGGAGTGAGGAGTGAGGAGTGAGGAAATCTATTTTAATAAAACTATTCTTTCATTTGGAAAACAGGGTTAAAAGTTATAATTTTATGTAACTAGTTACGTATTTAACTTTACAAAATAATATAGTTTATGGATTTCTTTAAAAAGGCAGGAAAATTAGCATTAGGGAGTCGTTTGAAAATACTCAGCGAAAAGATGCTGACTGATGCGGCAGAAGTATATAAGGTATATGAGGTTCCTATTCAGCCAAAGTGGTTCCCCATATTTTATATCCTTGCAGAAGAAGGACAGATGGCTGTTACAGATATTGCAAAATCTATTGGTCACTCCCACCCTTCTGTTAGTAAGACGGTTCGTGAAATGGCTAAGCATGGAATTGTTACTGAAAGCAAAGACAAAAAAGATAAGCGAAAAAACCTAGTTGGACTTTCTCAAAAAGCAAAAGCGATGAGACCTAATGCGGAAATTCAATTCGCTGATGTCAATGAAACGGTAGAAAGTATGATCGCTCAATCCAATCATGATATTTGGAAAGCCTTAGATGAATTGGAATATCTATTAGAGGAAAAATCGCTTTTTAAAAGAGTCATGGCTACTAAAAAATCTAGAGAAGCTAAAGATGTAAAGATTGTTCCTTATACGCCAAAATATCGAAAGGTTTTTAAAACACTCAATGAAGAATGGATCGATCAATATTTTAAATTAGAAGATGAAGATCGAAAACTGTTAGATAATCCAAAGAAGAATATTCTAAATAAAGGAGGCCATATTTTTATTGCTTTATATAAAGGTGAAGCGATCGGTACTTGTGCTTTGGTTCCTATTGATGATCCCGAATATGATTTTGAATTAGGAAAGATGGGCGTTTCTCCAAAAGCTCAAGGCAAAGGAGTTGGTTGGCTTTTAGGGCAAGCAGTTGTTGAAAAAGCAAAAGAATTAGGATGCAAAAAGCTTTACCTTGAAAGTAATACGGTGCTGGAACCAGCTATCAAATTGTATCTAAAGATGGGGTTCAAAAAAGTAGTTGGACATCCAAGTCCTTATGCGAGATGTAATATTCAGATGGGTATGGATTTGGAGGAGTAAACTTGTATCTTTGGATATTTTAGACTTTATTCTAAATAATTTAGTATGGCTGAAAAATCATCTTTACTTCTCACTCTTCGTCACGTCCTCTCCTTAATAGCTAAGGCTATTAGGTTCCGAGCGTTTCTTGATTGAAAAGTAAATTCTTCATTTTCATCTCATAAAACTATTTTAGAAAAAAGTCTATCTATGAAAAAAATTATTCTCCTTTACGGAATTTCATTGTCGCTTTTGGTCTTCTTGTTGAAATGGATTGACTACCGTCTTTGGGTACATGACATTTCGATGGAAATTTATATGGGGGCGATTGCGGCGATCTTTACTGGAGTAGGAATCTGGATGGGACTTAGATTGACCAGTCCAAAGGTTATTATCAAAAAGGAAAAACTTGATACTTTCCAGGTCAATGAAGATAATTTAAAAGCTTCGAATATCAGTCAGAGAGAATATGAGATTTTGAAATTGCTTTCCCAAGGGCTTTCAAATCAAGAAATCGCTGATCAGCTTTTTATTTCTCTAAGTACAGTGAAAACTCATGTTTCCAATCTTTATTCAAAACTTGATGTCAAAAGAAGAACTCAAGCTATTCAACAGGCTAAAGAATTGAGTTTACTGCCTTAAATCGACTCATACTTTAGTATGATTTCCTCACTTCTTCTCCAAATCCTCCGAAAGTATGAGCATTTCCAAGAGGATTTCGCTTTACTTTGTCCCATCATCAAAAATTAATTATCATGAAAAGAATTGTATTAACATTCGGAATTATTGCAGGTTTAATCGCTGGAGGCATGTTTTATATTATGTCTCCCGGAGGGGAAGTAGATTTTGATAGTGGACAATTATATGGTTATATTAGCATGACCATCGCCTTGAGCACTATCTTTTTTGCAGTCAAACAATATCGAGATAAACACAGCAATGGAACGATCAAATTTGGAAAAGCTTTTCTCATTGGTCTCTATATTACCTTAGTTGCAGGCCTTGTTTATGTATTGGCCTGGGAGGTTTATTATCAAAATTATGGAGATAACTTTGTCGATCAATACGTTTCTTATCTTTCAGAAAAAATGACCGATGCTGGAAAAACGACAGCAGAGATTGATACGGAATTGGCTTCGACTGTTGAAATGATGGAAAGCTATGATCAAAATATGTTGATGCGATTTGGACTTACCTTTTTAGAAATTTTTCCAGTTGGCTTGGTGATTTCTTTAATCTGCGGATTGATCTTTGGAGTCTTTTTGAAAGATGGAAATAACGACAAAACGGATAAGGAACAAATCCTTGATGCGTAAGCATTCTATAAAATAATTTTTAATCAAAATAAAACAAAATGAAACTAGGAGCATTTTCAATTAGTCTTGCAGTAAAAGACTTACAAGTATCAAAAGCATTTTATGAAAATCTTGGGTTTTCTGTCTTTGCAGGAGATCTAGAAAAAAACTATTTAATAATGAAAAACGAAGAAACCTTGATTGGGCTTTTTCAAGGAATGTTTGAAAATAATATTATGACCTTCAATCCTGGCTGGGATCAAAGCGCTGGCAAGTTGGAATCATTTGATGATGTAAGAGCTATCCAGAAACACTTAAAAGGCAAAGAGGTGAAATTGGAAACTGAAGCTGACGAAAGTACGACTGGACCTGCAAGTTTTGTTCTTTTAGATCCCGACGGAAATGCGATTTTGATTGATCAGCATGTTTAATAACGTTCATTAGCCACTGATCATTGGGCGTTTTCGTACCAATGATCAGTAACAAACAACCGCTTTATAA